>JAKLKT010000662.1 GCA_023150495.1 Planctomycetota bacterium | reverse complement strand
GGCCATCCTCGCCGCCGATCTCGACCCCGCGGGCACGCGCTGCGTCACCGGGCACCAGGACGGGACGCTGACGCTCTGGGACCTCGAGACGGGCGTCGCGGTCGAGAACCTGTGGGGGCATGAAGCGTGGATCGACTCGGTCTCGTTCGCGGAGGGAGGCCTCGGGGCGGTTTCCGCCGAGCGCGACGGCTCGGTGAAGATGTGGCGCGTGGGCGCCGGGGACACGGCTCGGCTCGCCCGCCTCCCGAAGCTCGCGCGCGCCATCGCGTACAGCCCGGACGAGCGATGGCTCGCGTGTGGCGCGGCCGACGGCACGGTGCGCATCTACGACCTCCGCGACCGCGGCTCGGAGACCACGCTCGCCCGCCACCGCGGCCCCGTGCAGGCGGTCGCGTTCCGCCCCGACGCCCGCGCGCTCGCCTCCGCCTCCGCTGACGGCGAGGTGCGGATTTCGGACCTCGAGACCGGCCGGAGCGACGTCCTTCGCGAGGGCAACGGCGACGCGGCGCTCGGCCTGGGCTTCCATCCGGACGGCCGGCGGATCGCGGTCGGAGGCAGGAGCGGCGTCGCCGTCCACGACGTGGAGTCGGGCGAGGCGCTCCTCGACATCGCGACCGCGGCCTGGGCCTGGACCGCGATCTACTCGCCGGACGGGCGCCGCATCGTCGCCACGCTCCACGACGGTCGCCTCCTCGTCTCTGATGCGGAGACCGGAGCCCCCGTGCGCGAGGCGCGCCCGATCGAAGGCGAACTCCCCGCCGCCGCGTTCACCGCGGACGGCAAGACGCTCGTGACGGGGGGCGGTGCCGAGGTCCACCTGTGGGACGCGGTCACGTGGCGGCTCCGCGCGACGCACGAGCTCCCGGTGGCCTACATCCAGGGCGTCGCGCCGAGCCCGGACGGCTCGCGCATCGCCGTGGCCGCGTCGGAGCGCGTGCACCTGATCGAGACCGCGACCGGCCGCACGACGATCGAGATGCGTGAGCACAAGACGATCGTGTGGGACGTCGCCTTCCGCCCGGACGGGAAGGAGTTCGCGACCGCGGCGGGCGGCTACGAGGGCCAGGGCTGCGAGATCCGCCTCTGGCGGGCGGATTAGGGGGGGTCCGGGGGCGGGAAACGGCGCGCCGGCCGGGGAGAGCCGGCCGGCGCGTCGAGGAAACCGTCGAACCGACGGCTAGAACTTCACCGCTCACCCGTACATGGGCGCGGTGGTGACCGCCACCTTGCGGCCGGCGAGCAGGTCCTCGCAGGCGTTCGCGAAGTAGGCGTTCTTGACCTTCGCGGCGTCGTTCGGGCTGTCATCGAGGCCGCCGCGGAAGAGGATCTCGCCCTCCTTCGAGGCGAGGATCACCTCGGGCGTCTTCGTGACGCCGAGCTTCTTCGCGATCGAGGCGTCCGCGTCGTCGACGAGGGGCGCCACGAACCCGGACTTCTTGTGCCACGCCTGCTTGTCGGCGTTCGGCTCCTTCGTCATCGGGTAGACGAGGACGAAACGCACGCCCTTCTCGCCGTAGGACTTCACGGCGGCGGCCATGCGCTCCTTGTACTTCACGCACCACGAGCAGGTGCCGCTCACGAACAGGTAGGCCGTGGGCTTCTCCGTCGCGTGCGTGTCGAAGGCGGTCTTCACCGGCTCCTTGCCGGAGAGGTCCCAGAGATCGAGACTCAGCCGGGGGAGCTTCTGCCCCACCTTCGTGCCGATCTCGAGCTCCTTCCGCGGAGCCTCCTCGGCGGGTGCCTTCGTTTCGTCCGCGGACGCGCCCGCGGGTGCGATCGCGGCGGCGAGGGCAAGGGCCCAGAGCTTCTTGTGCATCGGTTTTTCCTCCGCGCGAGACCCTACCACGGCTTCCCGCGCGCGCCACCCGCAGTCCGCCCCGTACGTGGACGGCGTTGCAAGGTGCATCGGCGATTCCGATGGGCCGGAGGCCGTTCCGGGCC
>JAKLKT010000010.1 GCA_023150495.1 Planctomycetota bacterium | reverse complement strand
GTGGTCCTTCTTCATCTCCGCGAACTGGCCGAGCATGCACTGGCCGAACGCCCAGTCGGCCGCCGCCTTCGCGTTCTCCTGGAGCAGCCGGATCCCCCCGGCCGCGTCCTCCGCGTCGAACGCCTTCGCGATCTTCCCCTGGAGCGCGGCGAGCTCCGGACGCTCGCGGAACGCCGGCACGCGGAACTTCTTGCGCAGCCGGCCCTTGTACCACTCGGCCGCCGGATCCCCGGCCGGGAAGGGGAAGGAGAGGACCCAGATCAGCCGGCCCGCCGCGACGATCTCCTCCGGGTGCTCCGCTGTCCGGCGCTCGCCCCAGATGTACGGGCGGAGGAACTCGAGCACCTCCTCGGCGTCCCCCTCGGCGTACTCGTAGACGAAGACCGATCCCGCCGGCCGTCCGTCGGCCTTGAAAGACTGGCATTCCTTGCGCGTCGGGACCGGGAAGTCGTCGAGCATGCCTTCCGGGAGCCGCTCGAGCACCTCCGGCGCGAGCGTCTTCATGATGTCCTTCATGGCCGGCGTGTCGAAGTAGGTCCGGGCCTGCGGCGACACGCAGTGGATCCCGTCCGAGAGCTTGATGGTCTTCGGCAGCTCCGCCGGCTTCACGAGGACGCCGTCGAGCGCGAGCGGCATCTTCTCCTGCGCGAGCGCGGCGCACGCGAGAGAAGCGAGCACCGCTGCGGATCTCATGGGAGCCTCACTTCCCCGGGGCGAGCGCCGCCTGGCAACGCGACAGCGCGATCAGCGCGTAGCCCGTTCCGTAGAACTTGTGGTAGCCGTAGAGCGGGTAGTCCCAGAACGACCCGTCCGGCTGGCGCGCCTTGAGCGTGAACTCCGCGATCTTCCTCGCGTACCGCGTGCGGTCCTCCGCCGGGAGCTGGTCGAGGACGAGCGCCGCGTACTGCTGGCCATAGAGGTAGAAGTAGCCGCTCACCGCGTAGTGCGACTCGTGCGGGATCGGCCGGCGCACGCCCGCCACCGCGAACCGGTGCTGGTCCACGAGGTCGTCGAGCCCCCTCACGAGCCAGTCGCGGTCGACCGGCCCGCCGGTGAGGAAGAGCGAGAGGTTGCACGACTGCGTCCGCAGCGACGAGCCCGCCGCGCGGTTGATCATCGCGTTCGGCGCGTACTTGAAGTACGAGCCGTAGAGGTAGCTGCCGTCCGGCCGGCGGCAGACGATCAGGTTCTCGCGCGCCTTCGCGATCACCTTCTCCGGCACGGCGACGCCCACCTCCTGCGTCCTGTGGAGCGCGTAGAGGCACGTGGCCGTCGTGAAGGAAGTGCTCCACGACGGCCGGTACGCCTCCGTCGCGAAGTCGTAGTACCCGAAGCCGCCCTCGGGCGACTGGTAGATCCCGAGCGCTCGCACGAGCTCGGCGGCGGCGGCGCGCAGCTCCTCGTCGGTCGCGCCCGGCGCCTTCGTCGCGATCGCCTGCGTGATCGCGCGGAGCCCGTACCCGAGCGCCCAGATGTTGTAGAGCTCGCCGCCGTGCGCGCGCTTCACGCGGGCGTGCGCGACGAGCCACTTGAGCGCGCGCTCCTGCGCCGCCCTCGACGCGTCCGTCTGGAGCGGCGCGTCCTGGAGCCCCATCCAGCAGAGCGCCGTCGTCGCCGACTTGAACGCCTGGTGGCCGCCCGGCACCGCGGCGCTCACCTCCCAGCTGCGGCCCGACGTCGGCTTCCCGAACGATCCGTCCGCGTTCTGGTTCGCGACGAGGAACTCGACGGCGGTCCGGATCGCCTCGTCGATCGCCACCTTCGCCGCGGGAGGCGACTGGACCGCGAGGTTCGGCGCCTCGTCCGAGAGGGCGAGGCCCGCGCAGAGGAGGATCGCAAGTCCTCTCATTCCGAAGAGGGGGGGGCCGGGGGGCAGCGGGAGAGCGCGATCAGCGCGTACCCCGTGCCGTAGTACTTGTGGTAGTCGTACGTCGGGTAGTCCCAGAAGGAGCCGTCCGGCTGCCGGGTCTTCAGGATCGCCTCGGCGACGAACGGCATGAACTCGCGGCGGTCCTCCTCCGGGACGTGCTCCAGGACGAGCGCAGCGTACTGGTAGCCGTAGAGGTAGAAGTAGCCGCTCACGGCATAGAAGGACTCGTGCGGACGGGGGCGGCGGAGCGCCACGGCCGCGAACCGGTGGTGGTCGCGGAGCTGCTCGAGGCCGAGGCGGAGCTCGCTCGGGCCGCACCTCTCCGGGTCGAAGAGGTGGAGCGCGAGGTTGCACGCCTGGTTCCGCATCGAGGAGCCCTGCGGCCGGTTGATCGGCCCGTGGGGCCGCCACTGCCATCCGATCGAGTACCAGTAGTTGCCGTCGGGGGTCCGGTTGCGCCAGAGGTACCTGACGGCCCGGTCGATCATCCTCTGCGGCACTTCGATGCCCGCCGCGCGCGCGTCGAAGAGCCCCACGAGCACCGTCGCGGTCGTGAACGAGTTGCTCGCCGTCGGCCGCTGGAGCGGCGCGTCGAAGTCGAGGTAGCTCCACCCGCCGTCGTGGGTCTGGAGCGTGGCGAGGCCCTTCAGGATCCGCTGCGTCGCCGCGAGGATCTCCTCGCGAGTGGCCCCCGGCCTGCCCTCCCTCAGGGCCCGCGCCAGCGCGCGGATGCCGTAGCCGTACGGCCAGATGTTGTAGAACTGCTCGCCGTAGGCGCGCTTCACCGCTGCGTTCCTGACAAGCCAGCCGAGGCAGCGCGCCTGCGCCTCCTTCGAGGCCTCGGGCTGGTACGGCGCGTCGACGAGGCCGAGCCAGCAGAGGGCGGTCGTCGCCCCCTTGAACGCCTGGTGCCCGCCCGGCACGTCGCACCAGAGCTCGTACGTGCGCCCGATCACGTGGTGCCCGAACGACCCGTCCTTGTTCTGGTTCGCGACGAGGAAGTCGACGCCCGTGCGGATCGCCTCCTCCACGCTCACCGCGCCCGCGGGGGGCACGACCTTCGCGAGCACGGGCGCCTCGCCCGCGGACGCGGCGGCCACGACGAGGAGGGAGTACGCGAGCGACCTCACTTGACGACGAACTCTCCTTCCGCGACGCCCTCGCGGATCGCGGTGTTCTTCGCGTCGCTGAGCCCGACGACGACCTGCCGCTCCTCGAAGGGGCCGTCCTTCGTCTTCGCGCAGCTTACGAACGTCTTCCCGTCGCGCTCGCGGACCGCCGTCTTCGGGACGAGGATCGCGTCGCGCGCCTCCTCGAGGATCACGGCCGCCTTGCACGCGAAGCCGGGCCGGACGCGCATGTCGGTCTGGTCGAGCTGCACGGTCGCCTTGTAGACGTTCCCCTTCTGCGGCAGGTACTCGACGTCGATGCGGCCGATCATCTTCGCGTCCTCGGCGGCGACGGGGGTCGCCTCGACCGCGGTGCCGGTCTTGATCTTCAGGATGTCGGCCTCGGCGATCGTCGTCGTGACCTTCATCTTCTTCGGGTCGGCGACGCACGCGAAGACGCTCTTCGCCTTGAGCGCGGAGCCCTTCTCGATCCGGCCCCAGGGAGCATCCTCGGGCGCGCCGTGGATCAGGATCCCCCGCCGCGGCGACCGCACCGTGAACTTCTCGCGGTCGCGCTTCAGCTCCTCGAACTTCTTCTTCTGCTGCGCGAGCTCGTAGCGCGTCTTCTCGAGCTCGGAGTCGGATTTCTCCTTCGCCATCGCCTGGCTCTTCTTCAGCCGATCGAGCTCGCGCGCCTTGTTCTCCGCATCGACGACGAGGTCCTCCTCGCGCCATGCGTAGTACCACTCCTTGTCGTAGACGCGCCGCTGCTCGCTGAGGTTCCGCCACGCCTGCGACTGCGCGAAGCCGCGGCGGGAGCGCTTGAGCACGATCTCCTCGGTCGCGTCGACGAGCTCGTCCTCGCTGTACATCTTCTCGAGCTGGTCGAGCTCGTCCTTCTGGTTCTCGAGGCCGAACTCGCGCTGCTGGATCTGGAGCCGCTCGTTCTCCTCGTCGAAGCGCTTCTCGAGCTCGCGGTATCCCTTGAGCCTCTTCGCCGCGCGCTCCGCCGCCGTCTCCGAGCGCCGCAGCGCCTCGGCGTCGGCCTCGGCGCGCAGGCGCGCCTGCTCCTCCGCCTGGCGAAGCCCCATCTCGGCGCGCGCGAGCGCCATCCCGTCCTCCTCGATCTTCTGGTCGATCCCCATGGTGTCGAGGCGGAAGGCGACATCGCCCTCGTTGATCGGGCCGCCGTGGGGCAACGCCTCGACGACCGTCAGCTCACCCTTCCAGCTCTCGAGGTCGAGCCGGAGCTCCGCCGCGTCCGCGGGGACGAAGGTCCCCTCGCGGTCGAGGGTCTTCCGGATCGTCCCCTTGGTCGCCACGGCGCTCGACGGGACCTGCACCGGGACCACCGCGATCTCCTTCACCTCCTGGGCGTGGATTGCGGGGACAAGGACGAGAACGACGAGGATCAGACGCGCACGCATGGAAACTCAGCCCTCCGGACGGCCATGTTAGCGGAAACCTGCCGGCCGCCGGGCCGGAACCTGCCGGGGGCCACGGGGTTACAGTGGTGCTCGTGCGGCGATTGCTCATCTTCGGCGTGGCGCTGGGCGCGGGCGCCACCGGCTACTTCGTGGGGGGGCTCCGGGGGCCGGAGCCTTCGCGGACTCCCCCCCCAGCCCCCCCCACATACGCGCCCGAGGAGGAGGAGCGGGACGCCGAGGGCATGCCCGCCGAGGAGCAGCTCGCTGCGGTCGAGGCGGCGGTCTCCGTCCTGGCCGAGGACCTGCCCGAGCCGGACGCGATGATGGAAGCGCTGCGCCGCGCGCCCGACGGGGACCAGGCGCAGATCCTGCTCATCGGGATGGTCGCGAACGCCGCGAGCCGGGGGCCGGACGCGCTGCCCGGGATCCGCGACCTCCTCGCCTCCGGCGTCGATCTCCACTTCCCGGAATGGGACGGCAAGGGGCTCGGGTACCCCTCGCTGCGCGTCGCGCTGCTCGCGGCGGCCGAGGCGACGGGCGACCCGGCGGCGGCCCAGCTCGTCGCCGAGGTCACGAGGACGTCCGAAAGCCCGGTCGAGGTCGTGTTCGGCGCGCACGTGCTCGACCGGCTGAAGGCGCTCGATGCCCCGACCGCGCAGCGCGCTCTCGACTCGCTCAGGAAGCCGCTCACGAAGGAGCAGGTGCAGGCGATGGCGTCGATCGTCGGCAGGGTCGTGCCCGCGGCGGCCGCCGCCGACCCGGCGTACGCGGAGCAGTTCCTGATGGTGCAGCTCCGGATGCCGAAGGGGCAGGGCGCGGACCCGCGCTTCGTCGCGCCGGTGCTCGACGGGATCCCGTCGGAGCGCGCGCGGGAGCTCGTGGTCGCGAACCTGACCGCCGCCGACGTGAGCGACCCGGCGAAGCGCATGCTCGCGCAGCGCGCGGCGCAGCGGGCCGAGCTGCCGATGCTTCAGGAGCTGAAGCGCGGCGTGGAGGCGGGCATCTACTCGAAGAGCGTGGCAGCGACGGTCGCGCAGAGCGCCGTCGCAAACCGAGCGTACGGGAGGATCGAGCGGGACGCGAAGCGGGCTCTGAAGTCCGGCGACCTCGACCGTGCGCGCGCGCTCGCGAGCGACTACCACCAGTGGCTCACGACGACGCAGCAGACGATCGAGGCCGCGCAGCGCATGGGAGCGCCGCTGCGGAAGGACCTGCCGACCTACGTGAAGCTCCAGCAGCAGCGCCTCGACTCGCTCCGGAACCAGATCGCGAAGGCGTTGAAGCAGCAGGCGCCGGCGAAGTAGGGGCCCGGCGGCCGACTTATGACCTGGGGCGTGACGCGGACGTCGGCGACATGCCTCGCTGTGTCGGCATCGGCCGCGCTCGTGGCGGGCCTCCTCGCACTCGGCTGGTCGAGGACCCGCGGAGGCCGCGCCGCGACGGGGGCCATGCCCCTACCGCCGTGGTAACCGCGGGGCCCATGGGCCCCCGCTGGGCGTTACAGGCTGGAGGCGGGGAAAGACGAGCTTCCCATGTCGAGGTACAGCCGAGGCGCACCACTTGCGTCGAGATCCGTTTGAAGGAGTGCCGCGATGAGACGGGCGAGCCGGGAACATCGGCGCAAGCTCGAAGCGGGCTACCGCCGCATGGCGCGGGACAAGGCGCGCGAGGTCGGAGCCCTCAAGTGGGTGGAGACGCTCATGGGCGACGCGGAGAAGGAGCAGCAGCGGTCCGTCACTCCTTCCAGAGCGGGACCTTCCGGTCGAAGGTGAGCGTCTTGTCGAGCTTGTCGTCGAGCGACTCGACGACCGTGACGAGGTCCGGCTGCGGCCTGCCGCGGTAGACCTCCTTCCCGTCCACGCGCACGACGACGTCCGCCTTCACGTCGATCATCGCCGGGTTGAGCATCACGTAGCAGCCCTTCGGCTCGACGCCCGTGAGCTGCACGTCGAACTCGTTGCCCTTCCGCACGGCGACGATGTCCATCCGGTCCACGGGCTCGTCCACGCGGATCCAGTAGAAGCAGTGCTGCTGGTACCGCGTCGTCGTGTCCTTCTCGTTCGGCAGCGGGTGCGGGTGCGCGGCGTACTCCCAGCGGATCTTCTCGGGATACGAGTCGCGCCGCTGCTCCGACATGTACTTGAACGCGTTCCCGGGCTCGCCGGGCGGGAAGGAGTGCGCGAGCCCCTCGTAGCACTTGAAGCGGATCTTGCCGTACCCGCCGGGGTCGTCCTTCTGCAGCTGCTGGATCTCGTCCCACGCCACGAGGAACGTCCCCGGCATGCAGTTCTTGTCCGCCGTCCCCGTGAAGAAGTACACGGCGAGGTTGCGGGCGTTCGGGAGGAGACCGTGCTGGAGCGCGACCACCTCCTCCCTCGTCGCGACCTGGCTCTTCGGGCTCGCCATGATCACGCCGTTGCCCGGCACCGCGCCCGCGAGGAGATCGGGGAACCGCCCCGCCATGTGCCACGACCCCGTCCCCCCCATCGAGAACCCCATCACGTAGACGCGGTCGGGGTCGATGTCCCACTGCGCCTTCGCGATCTCGATGAGCGTGAGGATCTGCTTCTCGCCGTGGACGGTGTTCCAGTTGTCCCCGTGGAGCAGGAGCCCCTGCGGGTAGATCCCCATGCACCCCTTGAGCGTCCAGCCGGTGTCGGCCGAGCCTGCGCCCTCGCCGCCGCCGTGGATCCCGACGACCAACCCCTCCCCCTTGCCCCCTCCCTTCACGGTCGCCCACATCTCGTCCTTCGTGTAGGCGCTCTTGTACCCGTGGTCCTCGATGTGCATCTTGCCGGTGCCCTTGCCCCTCGGCCCGTGCTTCCTGACCGACTTCCAGAGCGCGGAGCGGACCTGCTCGAGCGAGCCTTCCGCGATCGGCCCCATCGCGCGCGCCTCCGCGAGGAGCGCCTCGCGCACGGCCGGGTCCCAGTCCTTGAACTTGTTCGGCGGCCGCGCTTTCCACCAGCGCGTCCCGAACTCCTCGACCTTCTTGAGGTCGGGCGCCGCCCCCGCGAGGGATGGGAGGAGGAGCGCGAGGAGGAGGGGGCGCACGGGCCCTCGATTTTCCGTACACTTGCGGCATGCGCAAGGCAATCGTGTTCGCAGCCCTCGCGGCGGCAGCGGCCGCCGACGGGACGGAGGCCGCCTTCGACGCGCTCAAGAAGGAGTACGACGCCGCCGTGCAGGAGTTCTTCCGCCCGGCGCGCGAGGCGCAGGCGAAGGGCGAGAAGTTCCAGCTGGACTGGGCGAAGCACCCGAGCGTCGCGTTCGTGCCGCGCTTCGCCGCGTTCGCGAAGGAGCACCCGAAGACGGACGCCGCCGCACAGGCCCTCGTGCTCGTCGTTCAGAACACCCGGGTGGAGGCCGAGAAGAAGGCCGCGCTGGCGACGCTCCTGCGCGATCACCGCGACTCCCTCGCGATCAAGAACGTCGTCCACGGCCTTCAGCCGGACGACCTCCGCGCGCTCGCGGAGAAGAGCCCGCACGCGGAGGTGCGCGGCCACGCGATGCTCCGCCTCGCGGACCTGAACGCCGAGGCGGGCGAGGAGAAGGAGGCGCTCGCGCTCTACCGCGCGGTCAAGGAGAAGTACGGCGACGTCGCGTGGTGGCGCGGGACGATGGGCGCTCGCGCCGACGGCGCGATCTACGAGATCGAGCACCTGGGCATCGGGAAGGTGGCGCCCGAGATCGAGGGCGAGGACCTCGACGGGAAGCCGATGAGGTTGAGCGACTTCCGCGGGAAGGTGGTGGTCCTCGACTTCTGGGGCGACTGGTGAGGCCCCTGCCGGGCGATGTACCCGCACGAGCGGTCGCTCGTGGCTCGACTGAAGGACAAGCCGTTCGCCCTTGTCGGCGTGAACAGCGACAAGGACATGGAGAAGCTCAAGGCGCGCCTCGATGAGGAGAAGATCACGTGGCCGAGCTTCCGCGACGGGAGCACGAGCGGCCCGATCGCGACGAAGTGGAACGTGTCCGGCTGGCCGACGATCTACGTGATCGACCGGAAGGGCGTGATCCGCGCCAAGGACGTGCGCGAGAAGCAGCTCGACGAGTGGGTGGACAAGCTCCTCGCCGAGACGGAGGAGGCGCAGTAGGCACCCTCGTCCTCGACTTCGACAGCACGGTGATCACGCGCGAGAGCCTCGAGGTGCTGCTCGCGCGGGCGCGGCCGGACCGCGCCGAGGAGATCCGCGCGATCACGGACGCGGGGATGGAGGGCCGCATCTCCCTCCGCGAGTCGCTGGAGAGGCGGCTCGCGCTGGCGCGGCCGACGCGGGCGGGGGTCGAGGCGCTCGGCCGCGAGGCCCTGCGCTGGATCACGCCGGGGATGGAAGGGGGCTTCGGGGGACCGGAGGTCTGGCTCGTGAGCGGCGGGCTCGAGGAGGCGCTCCTCCCGGTCGCGGCGCGGCTCGGGGTCCCGCGCGGCCGCGTCCTCGCGACGCGGGCGCGATGGGCGCCGGACGGCGAGTTGCTGGACCTCGACGTGCGCGACAAGCCGGAGCAGATCCGGCGGATTGCCGCGGCGATGCCCCCGCCGCGCATCCTAGTGGGCGATGGGATGACGGACTACGAGCCCTTCCGGCTGGGCCTCGTCGACCGCTTCATCGCGTTCACGGCGAACGCGCGCCGCCGTTCCGTGCTCGCGACGGGCGCCCCCGAAGCCCCCTCCGCCGCCGCCCTCCGCCGGATGCTAGCGGTACGGTGCCAGGCACCAACCCGCTAGTATTCCTCCCCGACGGCGCGCCGGGGATCGCCCGATGCTAGTGGGTCGGAGCCTGGCTCCGTACCGTGCGGTATCTTCTCGGGCGTGACGGCGACGCTCTCCTTCCCGCGCGAGAGGATCCGGGTCGTGCTCTGCGAGGGGATCCACGCAAGCGCCGTCGCCTACTTCGAGCAGCGCGGGTACACGCTGATCGAGTCCCTCCCCCGCGCCCCCTCCCCTTCCGAGCTCCCTGCGCTGATGAAGGACGCCCATGTCGTGGGTATCCGGTCGCGCACCGTCATCGACCGGGCGGCGCTTGCCGCCGGCCCGAAGGTGATGGCGATCGGCTGCTTCTGCATCGGCACCGACCAGGTCGACATCGAGTCCGCGGCCGAGCGCGGGATCCCCGTCTTCAACGCGCCGCACGCGAACACGCGGTCGGTCGCGGAGCTCGTGATCGGCCTCGCGATCATGCTTGAGCGCGACACGTTCCGGAAGAGCGGGCTCGTCCACGCGGGGTCGTGGCCGAAGAGCGCCGCCGGCGCGCGCGAGGTGCGCGGCAAGACGGTCGGCATCGTCGGGTACGGCCACATCGGCTCGCAGGTCTCCGTCCTCGCCGAGGGGCTCGGCATGCGGGTGCTCTTCTACGACATCGTGCCGAAGCTGCCGCTCGGGAACGCCGCGCCCGTCGCGACCCTGGAGGAGCTGCTCGCGGCGTCCGACATCGTCACGCTCCACGTCCCGCAGACGCCGGCGACCGCGAACATGATGGACGCGGAGCGGATCCGCTCCATGCGGCGTGGCGCCTTCCTCGTCAACACGAGCCGCGGCGTCGTCGTCGACCAGGCGGCGCTCGCGGCGGCGCTTCGCGACCGGCACCTCGCCGGCGCGGCGGTCGACGTCTTCCCGACTGAGCCGCGGTCCCCCGAAGCCCCCCTCGACAGCCCCCTGCGCGGGCTCCCGAACGTGATCCTGACGCCGCATGTCGCGGGATCGACGGAGGAGGCGCAGGAGAAGATCGGCACGGAAGTGGCCGCGAAGCTCGTGGCCTACAGCGACCGCGGGACGACGGTCGGCGCCGTGAACTTCCCCGAGCTTTCGCTCGCGCCGCACGGCCAGGCGAACCGCGTGCTGCACATCCACGAGAACGTGCCCGGCATGCTCCAGCGGATCAACAGCGTCATCGCGGCGGAGGGGATCAACGTCCTCGCACAGCACCTCGAGACGCGCAAGACGGTCGGCTACGTCGTGTTCGACATCGAGCGCAGCGCGTCGACGGCGCTGCTCGGCCGCCTGAAGGCGATCCCGGGCACGATCCGCGCGCGGATCCTCTACTAGGGTCCGAACCGCGGCCCGCCTTCGTCCCAGAGCGCGACCTCGATCTCGTAGCCGGTCGGGTCCTCCACGTACCACGCGGTCGAGTGCGGCCAGCTTACGGGGCCGCCGTACGCGGGCACGATCCCCTCGCGCTGCATCGTCCTCTCCCACGCCGCGCGGTCGGCGATCCGGAGCCCGAAGTGGTTGATCCCGTGGGCGCGGCGCCCGCGGCGCGCGTCGTTGTCCTCGAAGCGGAACTCCGGGTGCTCGTAGATGCAGAGGAGCGCGTCGCCCGCCCGGAGGACTCCCCACGGGCGGCCCTGCGTGTCGGTCTCCCTCTCCACGACATCGAAGCCGAAGACGCGCCCGTACCAGGCGGCCGACTCCTCGAAGTCGCGGACGGTCAGGTTCAGGTGGTCGAGACGGGTGACGGTCATTACATAAGCATATGCTTTCTTAATTTGGAGGCAAGGGGGTTCCGGGGGCTGTAGGATCTCCGGGATGCCGTCGAGTCGCGAGCGGATCCTCCACCTCCTCAAGACCAAGGGGCCCCTGACCGCCGCGGCCCTCGCGCGGCGGCTCGGGATGACGGCCGTGGCCGCGCGGCAGCACCTCCTGCCGCTCGAGGCGGAGGGGCTCGTCGCGTACGACGAGCGACCGGCGGGCGTGGGCCGGCCGGCCCGCGTGTGGCGGCTGACGGAGAAAGCGACCGCGCTCTTCCCCGACAGCCACGGCGAGCTCGCGGTCGCGATGCTCGGCTCGATGCGGGAGGCGTTCGGCGAGAAGGGGCTCGAGCGCCTCGTCGCCCTGCGCACCAGGGCCCAGATCCGCGCGTACCGCGAGCGCGTCTCCCCCCGCGCCCCCCTCCATCGAAAGGTGGCCGAGCTCGCCGCGCTCCGCCGCGAGGAAGGCTACATGGCCGAGTGGTCCCGGGACGGGAAGGGGTTCCTCCTCGTCGAGAACCACTGCCCGATCTGCGCCGCCGCGCGGACCTGCCAGGGCCTCTGCGCGGGCGAGCTCGATCTCTTCAGGAAGGTCCTCGGTGCGCGGGTGGAGCGGACGGAGCACATCCTCGCGGGCGCGCGCCGCTGCACCTACCGCATCTCCCCCCGGGGAACCATGCGGACCCCGCAGTCCGCACCCTGACGCCGCAAATGCCTACACAAGAACAGGTTACGTCACTCGACGGGCGTACCACGTACCAAGTGGGCGTGGAGGCGGGGGGTGAAGGGCTCGCCGGGGAGGCCCGAGGTGATCGTCAGGTCCATCTCGCCCGGGCCCGCGACGTGGAAGGAGACCTCGAGGCGGTAGCTCTCTTCCGCGGTGGGGTCGCCGCTCCCGTACACGTGGTCCTCGCGGCGGTCGAGGATCTTCATCTCGCCGATCGCGTCGTCGAGGAACGCGAGCCGGTCGCCCGCGAGGATCCCACGGTGCCGGCAGAGCACCGAGCCGTCCTTCGCCACCGCCTTGAACGCGACCGCGAGGCCCCGGCCGCCCGCGAGGGGCTCCAGATCGAGGGTCCCGCGGAACGGGGAGTCCTCGGAAGTCCTGCCATCCCCCTCCCAGCGGCCCTGGAGCTCCTCAAGCATGCTCGACTTCTACACCCTCGGGCCAGAGGACGAGCACGATCGTCTCCCCCTCCGCCCACGGCGCGTGCTTCGAGCCGGGCGGCAGCCAGACGAAAGAGCCCTTCGGATAGCGGCCGGTCGCGTCGGCGATCACGCCCTTGAGGACGAGGTAGGCCTCGCCGCCCACGTGCCGGTGGGGCGCGAAGGCGTCGCGCGGCGCGTCGGCAGCGATCCGGTAGAGAAGGAGCCCCGCCTTGCCCTCGCGGGCAAGCTTCCCGAGGCGGACGCCCTTGCCGAAGTCGCGCCACTCGAGCCCTTCGAGCGCCGCCTCGTCGAGGCTGATCCTCAGGAAGTCGTTGAGATCGCGGGAGAGCGCCTTCACCAGCCCGCCTCCTGCTCCTCGCCGAGCTCCACGGGGACCGTCACCTCCTCGTCGCCCCGCCGGATCCTCACCTGGGCGATCTCCCCGGGCTTCCTCTTCGCGAGCTCGCGGTCGAGGTCCTCCATCGTGGCGACCTGGACGCCGTCGAGCCCGATCACCTTGTCCCCCTGCCGCAGCCCTCCCCTGGCCGCTGCGCCGCCGGGGGCGAGCCCGAGCACCTTCACGCCGGTGCCGTCCGAGCTCTTCGTCGTGACTCCGAGGGACGGGCGGCCCGTGCCGGGCCGCGGCGGGGCCGGCACGGCCTGCTGCCACTGCGGCTGCTGCGCGAACATCGTCCCGGCGACCACCGCTGGGACGAGCAGCCCGACCGGCGAGAAGCAGTCGAGGACGAGCCCGTCCCCGTCGTGGCGGAGCGAGATCGCCGCGCCGGTCAGGTGGTTCGGGATCCGCCGCATCTCGCCCATGCCCCGCGGATCGAGCCACTCCCGCGGGAGGAACTGGCCCCACATCATCTGGGCCTTCATCGCCTCGGCGCCGCAGCCGCGCAGGTTCACGTAGGCGAGCGCCGCGAGGCCCTTCGTGTCGCCGCCGTTCACGGCCTTGAGGACGAGCGGAAGCACGGCGTCGTCGCGGACGAGGCGCGGCTCCCCCTCCGCGCCCCACTTCGCGGCCGCCTCGCCGAGGAGCTTCGGGCTCGACGCGAGGAGGAAGTGCCGCTTGTGGATCGCGAAGTGGATGTCGTAGGGCATCGCCGCCATCACGCGAACCGCCCGGATCCCCTCCGGCAGGTCGGCGGGCGCGAAGCGGGCAACCGCCTCCGGGACCATGCCCTGCACCGCGGCGACGAGGCGCGCGAGGGCCTCCTCGTCCTTCGCGTCCGCGCCGAGCACGAACCCCGGGAACATCTCGGTGCCGCGCGCGGGATAGACGAGCAGCGCGACCTCGTCGCCGAGCGCGGGGATCACGCCGTTCACGAGATCGAGGCCAGGGGGCGTGAACTCGCGCGTGATCTCCCGGTCGATCTCCGCCTCGTTGCCGGGGACGACGTCGGCGCAGAACGCGAGGATCCGTTCGCGAAGCACCTTCAGGTCGAGCTTCACCGCGAACGCCGCGAGCGCGCCCGGCGGCGCGACCTCGATCGACCGGATGCCCGCGGGCATCCCGTCGAGGATCTTCCAGGCGCCGCGCGGGTTCCCGTCGAGCATGATGCCGAGGCTCTCGCGTACGCCGCCGTCGACGAGCGAGATGCCGAATCCGACGCCGCGGATCGCGTTGATCCCGGCGATGTCCCCCATTTCCTCGGCCGTCTTCGGGACAAGGCCCCGGTAGGCGTCGAACAGGAGCCCGAGATCGACGTGCGCGAGGAGCAGCGGCCGACCGTTCGTGAACCGCGCGCGCGCCTGGGCCAGCGACGCGCTCGCCGCGAGCGACGCGCGAGGGCCGCCCGAGAGCGCGTGCTCCAGCGTGTCCGGCTGGGTGGCGAGGAACCACGTTCCGTCCCGCTCGGTCGCGTAGAAGTTGAGCCCGTAGGAGAAGCCGCCGAACACGGGGACGTTGACGGCAACGTGCGTCGCGTCGAGCCCCAGGATCTTCACCGGCTTCCGCGTCACCTCGCCGCCGAGCTCCGCGAGCGCCTCCTCGATCCACTGCCTCCCGAGGAGCCCCGGCCGGCCGACGGCGAGGAAGTCGACGTCGACGTCGAACGTGATCTTGCGTCCCGCCGGGCCGTCGAGCGCGAGAGACATCCCGAGGAGGCGGTACATGTGCTTCGCATCGATGGGGGCTCCGGGGGACACCCGGAACTTCCAGTCCCTTCCCTGCGCGTCGTGCATCACGAACGACATCCCGCGCACGCCGACGGCCGCGCGGCCGTCGAGGACCTCCTTCAGGGGGACCCTCTTGAGGAGCGCTTCGCCGGGCTTCTCCGGGTCGATGCCGAGCTTCTGGAACGCGGGACCGAAGAGCGTCTTCAGCGCGGGGTCCGCGAGGATCTTCCCGATCTGCCACTCCGGGAGGCAATCGCCGGGCGCCGACGCGTCCACCTCGACGTACGCGAACGTGTCCGCGGGGAAGAGGCGCGCGAGGTCGGCCCCCGCACCCCCCCCGGACTCCTGCGCGAGGACGGGCGCAGCAAGAAGGACGATCCAGCAGAGGAGCCTCATCGCGGCGAGCCTACCTGTTCCTGCGCGACCTCGTAGCCTTCGAACTCGGGCGGCCCCATGAGCGTCCCCTCCGGCATCCGCGACTTCCCGTGCGCCTTCGTGAACGCTTCGGACTCCGTCCACGCGACGAAGTCCTCGCGCGACCGCCACTCCGAGTACGAGATGCACCGCCCCTCGCCCGCGAGCAGGCGGAAGCGCAGGAACCCCGGGACGCCCCCGAGGCGCGACTCGCGCTCGCGCCAGACGCGGAGGAAGGTCTCCTCGCGCCCCGGCGCGATGCGGAAACGGTTCATCGCGACGTACACCGTAGAATCTCCCTCATGAGACGCGCGCGCACGCTCGGCGAGCTGAAGGCCTCCGGATGGCGCTCCCGTAGTGTACGCGACGAGCTCCGGGAGAATCTCATCGCCGGTCTCCGGGAGGGGCGGGACCTCTGGCCTGGCATCCTCGGCTACGGGAAGACGGTCCTGCCGCAGATCGAGAACGCCATCCTCTCGAGGCACGACTTCATCCTGCTCGGGCTCCGCGGCCAGGCGAAGACGCGGCTCCTCCGCATGCTCGTGAACCTCCTCGACCCGTGGCTCCCGGCCCTCGAGGGGTGCGAGCTCAACGACGACCCCCTCGCGCCGATCTCCGCGCGCGGCCGGCGGCTCGTCGAGGAGCGCCAGGACGACGCGCCGGTCGCGTGGATCCCGCGCGAGGAGCGCTACAGGGAGAAGCTCGCGACGCCCGACGTCACGATCGCGGACCTGCTCGGCGACATCGACCCGATCAAGGCCGCGTCGCGGAAGCTCTCGCTCGCCGACGAGGACGTGCTCCACTTCGGCATCATCCCGCGCACGAACCGGGGCATCTTCGCGATCAACGAGCTGCCGGACCTCTCGCCGCGCATCCAGGTCGGGCTCCTGAACATCCTCGAGGAGCGCGACGTGCAGCTCCGCGGCTTCCCGGTGCGCTTCCCGCTCGACGTGCTGCTCGTCTTCTCCGCGAACCCCGAGGACTACACGCACCGCGGCGCGATCATCACGCCGCTCCGCGACCGCATCGCGAGCCAGGTGATGACGCACTACCCGCCCACGCCGGAGATCTCGCGCGCGATCACCGACCAGGAGGCATGGACGCGGCGCGACGGCGTCGAGATCCGCGTGCCGGAGATCGTGCGCGAGGCGATCGAGGAGGTCGCGATCCAGGCGCGGAGGAGCGAGCTCGTGGACCAGGCGTCGGGCGTCAGCGTGCGCCTCTCGATCGCGCTCCTCGAGAACGTGCTCAGCAACGCGGAGCGCCGCGCGCACCGGCTCGGGCAGCGCCGCGCGGTCGCGCGCATCGCGGACCTCTTCGCGGCGGAGAGCGCGGTGACGGGCAAGATCGAGCTCGTCTTCGAGGGCGAGCGCGAGGGGCCGGCGGCGGTCGCCGACCGGATCCTCGGCGACGGCGTCCTCGCGGTGTTCCTGCGCCGCTTCCCGGCGCCGTACCGCGCGAGCAAGCGGAAGCAGGCCGCGGTCGAGGAGGACGCGTACAAGCCGATCGTGGACTGGTTCGCGAAGGGGAACCGCGTCTCCGTCCAGGACGAGGACGCGGGCCTCGACGGGCTGACGAAGATCCCCGGCCTCGCGGATCTCGCGAGGAAGCACGTCCATGCCGAGGACCTCGAGGCGGGATGCGAGCTCGTGCTCGAGGGGCTCCACCGCTCGTCGCTGCTCGCGAAGGAGAAGGGCGACGGCCAGGCCTCCTACGGCGACATGCTGAAGCGCATGTTCGAGGGGTTCTCGGAGCCTTGAGGAAGGCCGGGCTGGTCCTCGCGATCGGCCTCGCGCTCCTCCTGCTGGTCCTGCTGCTCGGCGAGCGCACCTTCTTCCGGCGCGAAGGAGGGGGGCTCCGGGGGGA
>JAKLKT010000661.1 GCA_023150495.1 Planctomycetota bacterium | reverse complement strand
GTCGACCCGGCGCGGGTCGCCCGCTTCACGCGAGCAGCCAGGGCAGGAGCTCGGGGCCGAGGCCGCTGACGAGCCGGTCGGGGCTTGCGGCCGCGAGCGCGTCCGCCTCCTCGAACCCCCACGCGACGGCAAGCGCGCGCGCCCCGATGTGCCTCGCGCCCTTGACGTCGGCCACCGTGTCGCCGACGACGGTCAGCGGCATGGCGCCGCAGCGCCGCCGCGCGGCCGCGGCGATCTCGGTCCGCTCGACGCCGTCCTCGGCGAACCCCGAGATCGAGAGGTCGAAGCGGTCGAGGATGCCGATCGCGCCGAGCTTGATCTCCGCCCCCTCGCGCACGTTGCCGGTGAGGAGGCCGAGACGCGCCCCTCTCTCCCGGAGCGCGTCGAGGAGCGGGACGACGCCCTCGAGGGGAGCGAGATCCCTCCGCGCGGCGGCGGCCTTCCGCAGGTGGTCGACGTAGCGCGACCACATCGGCGCGCGGTCGCGGCCCCTTCCGACGCGAAGGGCGACGCCGCTGTCGGTCGCGCCCGCGAAGGAGATCCCCTCGAGAGCCCCCCGGAGCCCCCACACCTCCTCCATGGCAAGGGACATGGCGCGACGGCCGAGGCCGTGGAACCGCACGAGCGTGCCGTCGATGTCGAAGAGGATCGTGGGCGCGTTCACGGGTCAGGCGCCGGGAGCGCCGGGGCGGGGCGGCCTCGCAGCCGCCCGGGCGGAAGGTCGAGCCAGGGGGAACAGTCTGAGAATAGGGTAATGGTATGGAGTGAAGGTGTCGTTTTACGACCCTCGGGAGAGGGGCAACCCTGGCTCGACGGAAGTTCTCCCCCGTAGGACGCCACTCATTCTAGCAGTGTCCAGGAAAATCGACATCGCCTGCCCGGACCGGTCGGCGCCCGGGCCTCATGGCTGAACTCACACCGCCGCGTCGCGCGGGATCCGGTCCGACATCATCCGCTCCGCGCGGGCGCCGCCGAGGCGCGAGACGAGGAGCAGCGTCGCGTCGTCCGCCTTGGCCCCGGAGCCGTCCCAGAGGTCCTCGCGCAGCCGCTTCAGGGCCCCGTGCGGACCCGCGAGCACCGCCCCCGCGGCGGCCGCGAGGAAGCGGCTCTCGATCGCGCTCTCGACGCTCTCCGACGCGCCGTCGGTGTAGAGCAGGAGCGAGTCGCCGGGCGCGACGTCGATCGTGGTCTCGCTGAGCGACTGCGCGAACGCCTCCCCCCCGACGAGGCCCAGCGCGAGCCCCCTCGCGGAGACCTGCGTCGAGCGCCGTTCGACCGGGTTCAGGAGGAGCAGCGGGTGGTGCCCCGCGCCGCCGAGCGTCAGGCGGTGCGTCTCGGGGTCGAGGAGCGCCACGAGCGCGGTCACGAACACGCCCTTGCCGAGCGTCCCCGCGAATCCGTCGTTCACGCGGCGGAGCAGGTCGGCGGGCCCCGACGCGGCCTCCGTGTTCTCGCGGAAGAGCGTCTGCACCATCGCCATGACCATCGCGCCTGCGGGCCCCTTGCCGGAGACGTCGCCGAGCGTGAGCAGCAGCCGGCCGTCCTCGTAGAGGTGGAAGTCGTAGAAGTCGCCGGACAGGGCGCCGCACGGCTGGTACTCGACCTCGAGGTGGTAGCCGTGGAGGAAGGGCACCTCGCGCGGGAGGAGCGCGCTCTGGATCTCGCGGCTCGCCCGGAGCTCCCGGTCCTCGAAGGGGATGGGCGGGGGCCGGGGGGAGGGAAGGGGGGCCTCGGCCCGTTCCTTCGCGGCTTCGAGCTGCGCCTCCGCGACGGCGGTCTTTCTCGCCTGCTCCTCGCCTCGCGCGACGACGCGCCCGGCGAGCCAGGCGATGCCGACCCCCACCGCGGCGGCGGTGACGCAGCTCCCGGCGGCGTCGAGGCCCGCGTAGAGCACCGCGCCGAACACGGCCGCGGTGTAGAGGGCGACGGACGTGCCCGCGGCGAACGCGAGGCG
>JAKLKT010000660.1 GCA_023150495.1 Planctomycetota bacterium | reverse complement strand
GCCCGCGCGCGCCGGACGAGCGGATCTTCGACCGGCTGATGGTCGAGCGCGTCGCGCTCGCGGCGCTCGTGATCGGCGGCGTCGGCTGCGCGGCGTGGTCGTTCCTGCTCG
The DNA here is from genome assembly GCA_023150495.1 of Planctomycetota bacterium. Taxonomy (GTDB): domain Bacteria; phylum Planctomycetota; class PLA2; order PLA2; family PLA2; genus PLA2. The sequence continues at coordinate 1,846 of JAKLKT010000660.1, read as the reverse complement.
AGTCCGGGATGGCGGTGGCCGAGGCACGCAACATGGTCCTGCTGCTCATGGTCCTCTTCGAGAACGTCCAGATCGGCAACTGCCGCTCCGAGACGCAATCCCTCTTCCGCCTCTCGCCGCTCAAGAGCCCGCTCCTCCTCGCGGCAACGCTCGGCGCGCTCGCGGTTCACCTGCTCGCGATGTACCTGCCGGGGCTCCGGGCGCTGCTCGGCACGGCGCCCGTCGGCGCCCGGGAGTGGCTCATGCTCCTGGGGCTCGCGCTCACGGCGTCCGTGGCGATGGAGATCCACAAGCTCGTCTGGGCCCTCCGCGCGCGGGGTCGGGGGGCGGCGTGACGCGCCCGCGCGGCCCGGAATCCCGCCGTCGCCGCATCCGGCGGGCGCTCCCCTGGATCGGCGTCTACGTCGCGCTCGTGACGGCGCCTCTCTTCGTGATGCTCCTCGGGCCGTCGCCGCCCGGGCGCGGGTTCTGGTGGGAGTTCTCGACGGCGCTCGGTTTCTCCGCGGCCGTGATGATGGGGATCCAATTCGTGCTCACGGCGCGGTTCCGGCGCGCCAGCGCCCCCTTCGGCGCGGACATCCTCTACGCCTTTCATCGCTACCTCGGCGTCGTCGCGGGCGCGATCGTCTTCGCGCACTGGGCGATCCTCCGCATCCGGAGCCCGGAAACGCTCGTGCCGGTCGATCCGCTGCGGGCCCCCTTCCACCTGACGGCGGGCCGCCTCTCGCTCCTCCTCCTCGCCGCGATCCTCGCGACCTCCCTCTGGCGCCGGAAGTTCAGGCTCGAGTACGAGCGGTGGCGCCTCTTCCACCTCCTCATGTCGGTGCTCGCGCTCGTTCTCGCACTCGTCCACATCGAGGGGGCTGCCTACCACCTCACGACCCCGCTGAAGCGCATCATCTGGACGGCGTACGGATTCTGCTGGCTCCTGCTCGTCGTTCACGTGCGCGTCCTCAAGCCGTGGGGCCAGATCCGGAAGCCCTACCGCGTGGCCTCCGTGCGGCCCGAGGGCGACCGGACCTGGACGGTCGAGGTCCGGCCCGAGGGCCACGGGGGCCTCCGCTTCGAACCCGGGCAGTTCGCGTGGGTGACATTCCGGGCGTCGCCGTTCCGATTCCGCGAGCATCCCTTCTCCTTCTCGTCGAGCGCCGAGCGGAAGGGATCGCTCGAGTTCACGATCAAGGAGCTCGGCGACTTCACGCAGACGGTGAAGGATCTGCGGCCGGGCGAGCCCGCCTACGTGGACGGACCGTACGGCCTGTTCACGATCGACCGGCACCCCGACGCGCCCGGGTTCGTCCTCGTCGCGGGGGGCGTCGGCATCGCGCCGATCGCGAGCATGCTGCGGACGATGCGCGACCGCGGCGATCGGCGTCCGGTCTACCTCTTCTACGGAAGTCCCCGCGCCGAGGGCGCCCCCTTCCGGGAGGAGATCTCTCGACTCCCGGCGGAGATGAACCTCACGTTCGTGCACGTGCTCGAGCACGGTCCCGCGGGCGGCGCGGAGGAGACCGGCTACGTGGACCGGGCGATCCTCGAACGGCGCCTTCCTGGAGACCGCCGCGAGTTCGAGTACTTCCTCTGCGGGCCCGACGCGATGAGGGATGCGGTCGAGGCGGCGCTCCTCGCGCTGGGCGTGCCGCCCGAGCAGATCCACGAGGAGCTCTTCGAGTGGGTGTGACGCATGCGTGAGCTCTGGGCGAGAAGGATCGCGCTGCTGACGGCGGTCCTCGTCGTGACGCTCGCCGCGCTCTTCGGGTGGCTCGGGGGCGGCGCCCCCCCGCCCCCCCTCTCCACCCCCCCGGCAGCGGATCCCGCGCTCGCCGCCAGGGGACGGCTCGTCTAT
>JAKLKT010000009.1 GCA_023150495.1 Planctomycetota bacterium | reverse complement strand
GCTCACGCCGGACATGAAGGCGCGCCTCGCGCCCGGCCACGACGGTGCGGGCGCGCCCGCGAGCAACTGGGACATCCCTGCGCTCGCCGGGGCGGGCGGGATCCGCTCGACCGTCTCCGACATGATGCGATTCCTCCGCGCGAACCTCGCCGAGGGCCCTCTCGCCGAGACTCTCGCGTTCGCGCGCTCGGCGCGGTTCGACGGCGGCGGCGTGCGCATGGGCCTTCTCTGGCACATCTCGCCCCGGGGCGCGTGCTGGCACAACGGCCAGACCGGCGGCTACCACAGCTTCCTCGCGCTCGACACGGCGACCGGCCGCGCTGTCGTGATCCTCGCCGACACGGCAACGGGCGAGGTGGACGAGCTCGGCGGCAACCTGCTCCGGATGCTCGCCGGCGAGAAGGTGGAGACGCCGCGGGAGGTCGCCGTGAAGCCGGAGATCCTCGCGGAGTACGCGGGCACCTACGCGCTCTTCGGCGACTTCAAGCTGACCGTGACCGTCGAGCGGGGACGGCTGATGGTGCAGGCGACGGGGCAGGAGAAGTTCCCCGTGTACGCGAAGTCGGAGACGGAGTTCTTCTACAAGGTCGTGGACGCGCAGCTGACCTTCGAGCGGGACAAGGACGGCAAGGTGACACGCCTCGTCCTCCACCAGAACGGCGCGGACATGCCCGGCATCAAGGAGTGACGCGGGGTTCCCCGCGCCCCTCCCCATCCGCTGGCGGTCACCTCTCGAGGCGGATGTCGACCGTCCACCCGCCGCTGCCGTCCTCGGGACGCTCGTCGTTCACGAGCAGGAAGAGCTGGCCGTGGCCGCTCATGGTGACCGGTTTCTCCGACTGGATCCGGAACGGCTTCCCCTCGGGCCCGATCCTCCCGAGAATGCAACCGAACGGCACCCCCTTGACGAGCGGCTTGTAGGACTTGGGGACGTCCTTGATGCCGTCCGAAGCGACCCGCGGCGAGCCGACCCACGGCTGGATCGTGCCGCGCGCGACGAGCACGAGCCGCATCCCGGGGTCGGCATAGACGCCCGTCGCCGTCTCCGCGGTCGCTGCGGCGACGACCGCCTCGCGCGAGCCGTCGCGCAGGAACGCCGAGGCGGGCTTCGTGTCCGTGCCGCCGGGCCCGGGTTCCGCGTAGGGCGCGGCGAGCGCGCGCACGGCGCACGCGGTCGAGTAGATCCGGCCGCCGTCGTCGCTCCACACGTCGGACGAGGGCGCCATGCCGCCGTCGGGACGCATGCACGCGACGGCCGCGTCCACGAGCGCCGCGTACCACGACACGGGGATCCCGCCCGTCGCCGCGACGTGCGCCCGCGCGCCGAGCTCCCAGTAGTACGCGTCCGCGTAGCGGCTCTTCGGCGGGACCTCCGACAGGAGCCCGATGCTCTTCGCGAGCCAGGGCCGCTTCGCGCCCACGTAGCAGGTCGCCAGCGCGCCCGCCGCGGTCATCGAGTGGCTGTGCTCGGGCGGGAAGAGCTCCTGCTTCCCCTCCGGCCGCGCCGGCATGCCGCCCGGGTAGTTGTAGCCGATCTGGCCCAGCTTCGGCTCGACCATCCTGTCGATCCAGGCCATCGCGTCCTGCATCGGCGTCTCGCGCACCTCGATCCCCGCGAGCCGCAGCATCCGCAGCGCGGCGACCGCGCGGCCGGTCATCGACGTGTCGTTCTCGCCGCCGCGCGGCTCGTAGCGCCAGCCCGAGCCGGGGTTCTGGCACTCGAGGATGTGGTCGCGCGCGCGTTCGAGCGTCGGCCGGTAGCGCTCGATCTCCCCGGCGATCGCCGCGTACTCCGCGAGCGCCTCGGTCGCGATCGTCGTGCAGTACATGTGGGAGTGGGTCGCGTACGTGCCGAAGTTGCCGTCCTTCCCCTGCGCGGCGACGAGCGCGTCGGCGGCGCGGCGCGCGGCGGCGCCGCGGTCCCCCGCGAGCCCCCCCGGTCCGTCCCCGAGGATCGCGAGCAGCGCGAGGCCGGTCACGCCCGCGGTGTAGAGCGCGCCGCCGCCGTGCTTCTTCGAGTCCCAGTGGCCCTCCTTCTCCTGGGACGCGAGGAGGAACTTCGTGCCGTCGTCGATGAGCCGCGTGGCCCGGCCGAACGCCGGGCCGAGCGAGGACCAGCAGCGGAGCCGGCCCTTCGCCGAGCGCTGCGGGAAGAGCGGCGAGATCATCTCGTTGTCCTGCGGGTTCGCGGCCTTCACTCCCGCCTTCTCGAGCACGCGCGACGCGGAGGCGACGGTGGCGTGGGCCGGGTCCACGAGGCTCGCGACGGCGACCGCGCGCGCGGCGTCGTCGAGCCGCTTCTCCTTGAGGAGGAGGTCGATCTGCGGCTTCCAGACCGCCATGCCGCGCTGGCGCGCGAGGCGGAGCCGGAGGGAGCGGCGCGTGTCGCCGGGCGCCGCGTCGGACGAGCGCCCGAACGCCTGCACCGCCTCGACCCAGCTGCCGCGAACCTCGGCGTCCATGCCGTCGAGGGTGTCCTTGTCGAGGTCTTCCCCGGCGGCGAGCGGCGCGAGGAGCAGCGCGAGGAGGAGAGGGGGCGCGGGGGAGAGGGTCACTTCTTCACCGAGACGACCCCGCCCTTCGCGACGCTCCACGTCTCGCCCGGCGCGAGCAGGTAGAAGAGCTGCCACGGCTGCGCCTGCGACGACTCGCCCGGCTGCCCGTTCCGGCCCGTGAGGTCCACCATCGTCAGCTTGACGCCCGGCCCGCAGAAGGAGAGGGTGATCCCGCCGCCGTTCCAGTGGCGGACGCCGGTGCCCGTCGCCTTCTCGCCCTTCGCCGCGCCCTCGAACCGCGGGACGATCTCGAAGCCCTTGTCGACGCGCTTCACCGTGACGAGCGGCTTTCCGGCCGCGAGCTTCTTCCATGCGGCGCCGACCGGGCTCTGCGCGGGGCCGCCGCCGGGGGCCCCCGCACCCCCTGCGCCTCCGGCCGCGGCGACGCCCCCGGGCGGGAGCTCGATCGTCGATTCGGGAATGCGCCTTCTCGCGAGCTCGTTCCGTAGCTGGAGCAGCGACCGGTCGCCCGCTGCCGTGAGCGCCGCGTCGAGCCGCTTCAGCGTGTCGCCCTCGCGGCCGGTCTTCTTCTCGGAGCAGGCGAGCTCCGTGCCCGCGTACGTCGCGAGATCGAGCCAGCCGTTCTTGAGGGCGGCCTCGAAGGCGGCCCGCAGGGGTGCGTCGGCCGCCGCCTCCGCGCGCGCGGCGACGAGGCCCTTCGCGAGGTCCGAGAGCGCCGCCGCGCATGCGCCCGCGTCCGTCCGGGCCGCGCCGAGGAGCTTCGCCGCCTCCTCGAGGTGACGGTCGTCGCCCTCGCGGATCGCCGCGCGGAGGACCTCCAGCGCGACGAGGTGCGCCGAGAGGTAGGCGCCGTTGCGCTTCGGATCGAGGAGCTTCATCACCTCCGCGCACGCGTCGCGGTAGCCAAGGGCGTCGAGCGGGACGGAGCGGAGCGCGTTGAGTGCCGCCTCCTCGTCGAGGAGGTCGCCGCGCTTCTGCGCGTCCGCGACCCATGCGCCCGCGAGCCGCGCGGCGTCGAGCGCCTTGCACTCCTGCGCGAGCTTCCGGACCTGCGCGGCCGGGTCGTTGTCGGCGGCGGCCGCCGCGAGGAGCAGCACGAGGATTCCCATCCGCCTCATGATGGGGTCGATCCTACCCCCGCGGCCGCCGGCGGGCCACCGCGGAAGCGGGCGCCGCCTGCGGACCCGCGGTCCGCACACCCCGGTCCTAAGCCACTGTCATGACACAGGATACGGCGATCAACCCCCGTACTCGGTACCGAGTCGTTCCCACTCGGCGTAGAGGGAGGTGAGCTCGGTGCGGATGCTCTCGAAGGTCTTCGCGGCTTCTGCGGCCTCCCGCGGGCGGTCGCCCTTCGTGTAGAGCTCCGCGAGACTCGCCTTCATCTCCTCCTGCTTCGCCTCGAGCGCCGCGATCCGCTCCTCGAGCTTCCTCACGCGCGCCTTCAGCCGCTCCACCTCGCGCTGCTGCTCCCGCCGCTCCTCGTACGCCTGCTGCGCCGATTGCTTGTCCGCCCGCTCCCGCTCCCGGCCCTCGAGCGCCGCCTTCCGGCGCCGCGCCCCGCGCTCCTCCCACCACTCCCGGAACGTGCAGCGGTGGTCCACGAGCTTTCTCCCGCTCACCTCGACGACGCGGCCCACGAGCCGGTCGAGGAAGTACCGGTCGTGGCTCACGACGAGCAGCGTCCCGTCGAACCCCATGAGCATCTCCTCGAGCTGCTCGCATGCGTCGAGGTCGAGATGGTTCGTCGGCTCGTCGAGCACGAGGAAGTTCACCTGCGCCTGCACGAGCCGCGCGATCTGGAGGCGGCTCTTCTCGCCGCCCGAGAGCGTCGCGATGGGGCGGTCGAGATCGTCGCGCGTGAAGAGGAAGCGGTGCAAAAGCCCCTGCGCCGGCGAGAGCAGGAGCCCCGTCTCGGACATCACCCACTCGGTGAGCGTCATCCTCGGGTCGAGCGCGTCGTGGAGCTGGCGGTACTCGCCGACCTTCACCGACTTGCCGAGGCGGAGGCTCGGGTTCTCCCAACTCCCCTCCTCGAGCACCTTGCGGAGCAGCGTCGTCTTTCCCGAGCCGTTCGGCCCGACGAGGCACACGCGCTCGCCGTACTCGATCTCGAGATCCGCGCCGTCGAAGAGCACGCGGTCGCCGTGCGCGAACCGGAAGTCCTTCACGACGAGCGCGATGCGGCCGTGGCGGTCGCCCGCCTTGAGCCGCGCGCGGAAGCGACGGTCGGCGTCGTCCGGAGCCTCGACCTTCTCCATCCGCTCGATGCGGCGGCGCATCGCCTTCGCGCGCTTCGCCTGCCCGGGGTCGTCGTAGGCGTTCGCCATGTCCGTGAGGCGCCTCGCCTGGAACTCGAGCCTCTCGATCTCCCGCTGCTGCACCTTGTAGCGGCGCTCCTGGAGGGCGCGCGCCTCCTCCTTGAGCTTCCGGTACGCCGTGTAGTTGCCGGTCCACTCGAGGACGTTGCGCTTCTCGATCTCCCAGATCGTCGTCGCGGCGCGGTCGAGCAGATGGCGGTTGTGGCTCACCATCACGACGGCCGCCGGGTTCCTCGCGAGCTCCTCGACGAACCACTCGATCCCGTCCATGTCGAGGTGGTTCGAGGGCTCGTCGAGGAGCATGACGTCGGGCTCCGCGAGGAGCACGCGCGCGAGGCCGATGATGTTGCGCTCGCCGCCGCTGAACGTGCCGACGGGCTGGTCCCACGCCTGCTCCGGGAGCCCGAGGCTCATGAGCATGCGCTCGACACGGCGGTCGGCGTCGTGCGCGCGCGCCGCCTCCTGCTCGCGCTGGAGCCGCTCGTACTCGCGGAGGAGCGCCTTGTCCTCGGGCGCCGTCGCGAGCAGGTGCTCGATCTCGCGCAGGCGCGCCTCCCGGCCGTGCACGTCGGCGAACACCACCCGCAGGTCCTCGCGCACCGACTGCCCGGGCACGTAGTCGAGCTCCTGCGCCTGGTAGGCGACGCGGACTCCGGGCCCGCGGAGCACCTCGCCGGCGGTCGGCGCGAGAAGGCCGCCGAGGATCCTCAAGAGCGTCGACTTGCCCGAGCCGTTCGGCCCGATGAGGCCGATCCGGTCGCCGCGCTCGACCTTCACGGTGACCCCTTCGAGGAGGTCCGGCCCCGTGTAGTGCATTCCGATGCTCGACGCGGCGAGGAGCGGCACGCGCCGTATTGAACCACGCGGCAACGCCGATGCCGCACACGACGCGTCGCGACCGGCAATGTCTTTCTCATCCGGCCCCCGGGACCGGCAATGCGATTTTTCCGGAACGCCGCCGGGGCGCGGGCCGTACCACCGGCGCATGCGCGCCCTCATCCTGCTCGCCATCGTCGCCGCGTCCGCGTGGCTCGTCCTCCGCCCGTCCTCCGCCCCGCGGCCCAACGTGCTCCTCGTGACGATCGACACGCTCCGCCCCGACGCGGTGGGGCAGGGGACGCCGGCGATGGACGGTTTCCTGGCGGGCGCGACGAGGTTCCCGCGCGCGCGGACGGTCGCGCCGCTCACGCTCCCCGCGCACGCGAGCATGTTCACGGGGCTCATGCCCTCCGCGCACGGCCTCCACGACAACGTGACGGAGCCGCTTCCCCACGACCGCGGCTTCCCGCTGCTCGCGGAGCAGTTCCGCGCGAGGGGCTACGCGACCGCGGCGTTCGCGTCGTCGGGCGTGCTCGCGGCGGGCACGGGCATCGCCCACGGGTTCGACGTCTACGAGTGCCCGGACGGCGAGGGGGAATCGCTCCCCGGCGCGGAGCGCGTCGAGGCGGCGGTGAGGTTCCTGGAGGGGGCGCGGGGGAGGCCCTGGTTCGTCTGGGTCCACATCTTCGACCCCCACGCCCCCTACCTTTCCTTCGAGGGAGACGCGCGCCGCCCCGCGACGCGGGAGGGCGATCCGCCCGGCGCCCTCTACCTCGGCGACGTGCGTCGCGCCGACGCGGCGCTCGAGACGCTCCTCGCCGCGGCGGGCGACGCGATCGTCGTCCTCGCCTCCGACCACGGCGAGTCCTTCGGCGAGCACGACGAGCACACCCACGGCCCCCTCTGCTACGGGTCGACGATCGACGCGGTGCTCGCGATCCGCGCGCCGGGGTTCGGGAAGGGCGCGGCCGACGAGGGCCTCAGATCCGTCGCCGACGTCGCGCCGACGCTGCGCCGCCTCTGCGGCCTCCCCGCGGTCCCGTGCGACGGCCGCGACCTCGGGGGCCCCCCGCACGAGACGCTCGTGGCGGAGTCACTCTTCACCTTCCGGGTCCACGCGTGGGGGCAGTGCTTCGCCGCGACCGACGGCGACTTCACGCTCGTCGAGTCGGGGCCGCGCCTCGAGCTCTTCGACCGGCGGAGCGATCCCTCGGAGAAGAGTCCCCTCTCCCTCTCGCTCCCGGCCTACGAGAGGCTCGACCGCGCGCTCGAGGAGTTCCGCGCGAAGGTCACGCCGCAGCGCGACGGCGAGCTCCACGCCTCGCTGCCCGCGTACGGCCAGGCGCGGCGCCGGTCCTCGGGCTACGTCGCGCGGCGCGAGAACGCGCTGCTCGCGGACCCGCGCGCGCACCTCGGGGCGTGGATGGCCGCCCAGGACGTCCCGTGGATCATCGGGATGGCGCGCGAGCGCGGGCAGGCCGCCCCGCTCGAGGCCGCGCTGAGGAGGCTCGCCGACTTCGCGCGCGCCGCGCCGAAGAGCCCGCTCGTCCCGCACCACCGCGCGAGCGTGTGCGAGGCGATGGCGGAGGTGACCGGCGAGCCGTCGTGGCTCGAGGTGGCCGCCCGCGCGCAGCTCGAGGCCATGGAGAAGGGCTACACCGGCAGGGAGGAGGTGCGCCGGGCGATCGTGTTCGCCGAGGCCGCGGGCGACGGCGTCGTCCTCCGGTCGATCGAGGCCATCCTCCGGGCGGGCGGCCGTCCGATCGACGCCGACACGCAGAGGGAGCTCACGCGTGCGTCCCTGGCGATCGCGGCGAAGGAGGGCGACCGGCGGTTCGCCGTCCGCGCGCCCGGCCGGTAGCGGTTTGCGCAGCCGGCGCTCGCTGCCGGCCGTATCCTCTTCGCCATGGCGCGCATCGCGGCGCTCCTCGGAGTCGTCCTCCTCGCGCTCGGCGCGTGGCTCGCGCTCCGGCCGGCGCGGGCCGGGCGGCCGAACGTCCTCCTCGTGACGATCGACACGCTCCGGCCCGACGCGGTCGGGAGCGGCACGCCGGCGATGGACGCCTTCCTCGCGGGAGCGAGGCGGTACCCGCGCGCGCGCACGGTCGCGCCGCTCACGCTCCCCGCGCACGTGAGCATGTTCACGGGGCTCCTGCCCGCCGCGCACGGCATCCACGACAACGTGACGGCGCCGCTGCCGGCGGAGCGCCCCTTCGCGCTGCTCGCGGAGGAGCTGCGCGGGGGCGGCTACGCCACGGCCGCGTTCGTCGCGTCCGCCGTGCTCGGGAGGGGCACGGGGATCGCCGAGGGGTTCGAGACGTTCGACGCGCCGGCGCACGACGACACGAAGGAGGGGCAGGCGATCCCGGGCGAGGAGCGCGTCAAGGCCGCGATCGAGTACATGGAGGGGGCTCGGGGGAGGCCCTGGTTCGTGTGGGTCCACCTCTTCGACCCCCACGCCCCCTACGACGTCTACGAGGGCGACGGCCGCCGCGCGGCGACGCGGGAGGGCGATCCGCCCTACGCCCTCTACCTCGGCGACGTGCGCCGCGCGGATGCCGCGTTCGAGAAGCTCGTCGCCGCGGCGGGCGACGCCGCGATCCTGCTCGCGTCCGACCACGGAGAGTCCTTCGGCGAGCACGGCGAGCACACGCACGGCCCGCTCTGCTACGGCGCGACGATCGACGCGCTGATCGCGGTTCGCGCGAAGGGCTTCGAGAAGGGCGCGGACCCGGGCCTGCGCTGCGTCGCCGACGTCGCGCCGACGCTGCGCCGCCTGTGCGGGCTCGCCGAGGTGCAGTGCCACGGCAGGGACCTCGCGGGACCTCCGCACGAGACGCTCGTCGCGGAGTCGCTCTTCACGTGGCGGATCCACGGCTGGGGGCAGTGTTTCGCCGCGACCGACGGCGACTTCACGCTCGTCGAGTCGGGGCCCCGCCTCGATCTCTTCGACCGGCGCAAGGACCCCGCGGAGGAGAACCCCCTCCCGCTCTCGCACCCGGCGTACGAGACGCTCGACCGCGCGCTCGAGCGCTTCCGGTCCGGCGCGTCCGTGGACCGCGACGGCGAGCTCTTCGTCTCGCTCCCGGCCTACGGCCAGGCGCGGAGGCACGTCTCGGGCTACCTCGCGCGGCACGACAACGCGCGTCTCCGGGACCCCGCGCCGCACCTCGGGATGTGGATGGCGATCGAGGACATGCCGTTCATCGTGCGCATGGCGGTCGCGCGCAGGGACGACACGGCGCTCGCGACCGTCGTGCGGGTGCTCGACGAGATCGGGCAGGCGACGCCCGAGAGCCCGCTCGTCCCCTACCGCCGGGCGCAGGTGCTCGATGCGATGGCGGAGGTGACGGGCGAGGGGAGCTGGCGCGGCCAGGCGGCGCGAGCGCACCTCGAGGCGGTGGAGAAGGGCTACGACACCGACACGCCCGTCCGCGACGCGATCGCGGGCGCGGTCAAGGCCGGCGACGCCGACATCCTGCGCGCGCTCGCCGCGTTCCTCGGCCGGGAGGGCAGGAGGATCGACCCCGCGGTCGCGCAGGCGATCGAGGAGGCGTCGCGCGCGATCGCGGCGGGGGACCGGTAGCCTACTTCGGCGGCGGAGGCGCGGGCTTCGTCTCGCACCGGACCTTCGCGCGGTCGGTCCTCCCGAGCTCGCCGTCCCTGAGCCACTTCGCGGCGGCCTCGTCGCCCTTCACGAACGCGTCGAAGAAGGCGAGCGACGCCTGCTGCACCACCCACACCTGCCCATCGTCCTTCGGCCCCGCGCCTGCGAAGCGCGCGCCGCTGATCCCGCCGAAGCCGTGGTGCGCCCCCTCGATCCAGACGAGGTGCATCCGCCCCTCGGGGCCGAGCCTATAGGGCGCGAGCCGGTCCTCGGGCTTCGTGTCGTTGACCGGGCTCGTGTCGAGCGATCCCGTGATCACGAGCGCGGGCACCGGGTAGTCCTTCCACGAGTCCTCGCGGAAGAGGCCGCCCACGCCCTGCGGCGAGATCAGGAGCGTGCACTTCGCGCGAGGGTCGCGGAAGCTCCGCCGGCCGGGGTAGACGACCGCGCCGCCGACGAGCATCGACGTGTGCGCCCCGAACGAGTGGCCGCCGACGCCGATCCGCTCGCGGTCCAGCTTGCTGCCCGTCTTCTCCTCGATCAGGGCCAGCGCGTCGATCACCTGCGAGACCTGCTTCGGCCGCTCGTCCCACGCCTGCATCGCCTCCTTCTGCCCCCGGAACCCCCCCTTGATCGAATCCGGATGCGTGGGCTGGATCACGGCGTAGCCGTGCGACGCCCAGAAGCGCGCGAGCGGCTCGTAGCCGTCCTTGCTGCCGTAGAGGCCGTGCGAGAAGACGATCACGGGCCAGCGCTTGTCCCCGCGCGGGCAGGTGACGCGCACGTCGAAGGTGCCGACGCGCACGGTCTCGGTCACGGCGATCTCGAACTCCCCCTTGGCGTCGCGCCAGGCGGGTGCGGCGAGGAGGAGGAGGAGTGCGGCTCGCATGGCATGTGGAACCCCCGGCGGCGCCCTCGGTTCCGCCGCCCCCCCGTAGACTATCCGCCCGTGCGGCGCCTCGCGCTCCTCCTGCTCGCGCTCTCCGGCTGCGGCTCGGAGCCCGCGCACCGGTGCGTCCTCGTGGTGACGATCGACACCCTGCGCGCCGACGCGGTGGGGGAGGGCAGGCCGACGCCCGCGATCAACGCCTTCTTCCGCGAGGGGTCGCACTACCCCGCCGCGCGCACGGTCACCCCGCTCACCTTCCCGTCCCACGCGACGCTCTTCACGGGCCTCTTCCCGCCGCGCCACGGCATCCACGACAACGTCACCGCGCCGCTCCCCCCGCGCGCCGAGCGCGCCTTCCCGCTCCTCGCCGAGGAGTTCCGCGAGAAGGGCTACGCGACCGCGGCATTCGTCGCGAAGGCGGTCCTCTCGAAGGAGACCGGGATGGCGAGCGGGTTCGAGGTGTACCAGTGCCCGGAGCGCGACGCGCCTTACGTCCCGGGCGAGGAGCAGGCGGAGGCCGCCCTGCGCTGGATGGAGGGGGCGCGGGGGAGGAAGTGGTTCCTCTGGGTCCATCTCTTCGACCCGCACGAGCCCTACCGGCCCTTCCCGGGCGACGCGGCGCGCGGGCGGACCGCCGCGGGGGACCCGGCCCCGGTGCTCTACGCCGGCGAGGTGCGGAGGGCGGACGCCGCGTTCGAGCGCCTCGTGCGGGCCGCGGGCGACGACGCGATCGTCGTGCTCGCGTCCGACCACGGCGAGGGGCTCATGGACCACGGCGAGCCGACCCACGGGCCGCTCTGCTACGGCTCGACGATCGACGCGGTGCTCGCGCTCAAGGCGCCCGGGTTCGAGGGCGGGCGTCGCGACGGGCTCAGGAGCATCGCCGATGTCGCGCCGACGCTGCGTCGCCTGTGCGGGCTCGCCGATGTCCCTTGCGACGGCCGCGACCTCGCGGGACCGCCGCACGAGACGCTCGTCGCGGAGTCGCTCTTCACGTGGCGGATCCACGGGTGGGCGCAGGTCTTCTCCGTGACGGACGGCAGCCACACGCTCATCGAGTCGGGCCCGCGGCAGGATCTCTTCGACCGGCGCGTCGATCCCCGGGAGACGCAGCCGCTGCCGCTCTCCGATCCCGCCTACGAGAAGCTCGACCGCGCGCTCAACGCGTACCGCAGCCACCGCACGATCGAGGAGCGCGGCGACCTGATCGCCTCCGTCCCCCCCTACGGCGAGCTGCGGCGCCGCGGCGTCCGCTACCTCGCGCGCCGGGAGAACGGCAAGCTCCTCGATCCCGCCGAGCACCTCGTGACCTGGGCGGCGATCGAGGGTGTGCCGGGGTTCGTCGAGGTCGCGAAGTCGAGGCAGGACGCGGGCGCCCTCGAGAGCGTGCTCGGGCTCCTCGGCGAGCTGGAGGAGCGGACGCCGCGGACCCCGCGCATCGACCACTACCGCGCGCTCGCGTGCGTCGCGCTCGGCGACGTGACGGGCAAGGCCTCCTGGTATCGCGACGCGGCGTGGGCAGAGGTCGCGGCGGTCGAGAAGGGCTACGTGCAGCCGGAGACGGTCGTCCCCGCGATCGACCTCTGCGTCCGCGCCGGCGACGCGGAGGCGCTCCGTTCGCTGGTCGGCCTCCTCAAGCGCGAGGGCTCGCGGCTCAGCGGCGAGCCCGCCCGGCGTCTCGCGGAGGCGGGGAGAAATCTCGGCGTCGAGGGCCTGGAGGCGGTGCTTGCCGGCAACTGAGATGCCGCGGCGCGCGCTGGCCGGGCTCCGGGATTTCGCCACGGGACGCGCGCTTCCGGGATACTTCCGGGGACGGATGCGCGGCGTTCTCCTCCTCCTCGTCCTGCTCGCGGCCTGCGGCGGCAAGGCGCCCGAGCGCCCGAACGTCCTCGTCGTGACGATCGACACGCTCCGGCCGGACGCGCTCGGCGCGGGCACGCCCGCGATCAACGCGTTCTTCAGGGAGGCGACGCGGTTCCCCGCGGCGCGGACCGTGGTGCCGCTCACGCTGCCCGCGCACACGAGCATCTTCACGGGGCTCCATCCGTCCGACCACGGGATCCACGACAACGTGACGGAGCCGCTGCCGCCGCGCGAGAAGCGCCCGTTCCCCCTGCTCGCGGAGCAGTTCCGCGATGCGGGCTACGCGACGGCGGCCTTCGCCGCGCGGCCCGTGCTCGCCGCGCCGACCGGCATCGCGAGCGGCTTCGATCTCTACGACTGCCCGCTGAACGAGGGGATCTGGCAGGAGGAGGGCGGCTACGTGCCGGCCGAGGAGCGGGTGCGCGCGCCGCTCGCGTGGATCGAGGGAAGGGCCCCGGGGAAGCCCTGGTTCGTCTGGGTCCACTTCTTCGACCCGCACGCGCCCTACCGCGCCTTCCCGGGCGACGCGCAGCGGGCCCCGACGCGCGAGGGCGACTCGCTGGCCGCCCGCTACGCCGGCGAGGTGCGGCGCGTCGATGCCGCGATCGAGAAGCTGCTGCGCGAGGTTCCCGGGGGCACGGTCGTCGTGCTCGCGTCGGACCACGGCGAGGCGCTGCACGAGCACGAGGAGCCGACGCACGGCCCGCTCTGCTACGGCTCGACGATCGACGCGGTCCTCGCGGTGCGCGGCGGCGGTTTCGCGAAGGGCGCCGAGGACCGCGGCCTGCGCAGCGTGATGGACATCGCGCCGACGCTCCGCCGGATCTGCGGTCTCGCGGCGGTGGAGGGCGAAGGGAGGGATCTCTCGGGGCCTCCGCACGAGACGCTCGTCGCGGAGTCGCTCTTCACGTGGGCGATCCACGGCTGGGGCCAGGCCTTCTCGGTCACCGACGGCGACTTCAGCCTCGTCGAGGGCGGCTCGTCGGTCGAGTTCTTCGACCGGCGGAAGGACCCGGGCGAGACGGTGCCGCTCCCGTTCTCCCACCCCGCGTACGAGAAGCTCGACCGCGCGCTCGAGCGCTTCCGCTCCCGCAGCTGGAGCGCCGGCGGCGACCTCCTCGCGTCGGTGCCGCCCTACGGGGAGCTGCGCCGCCACGGGGGCGGCTACCTCTCGCGCCACGAGAACAAGAAGCTCCGGAGCCCGCGGGCGTACCTCAGGTACTGGGCGATGCTCGAGGGCATCCCGCCGCTGATCAAGGCGTGCAGCGCGCGGCGTGACGCGGCGCCGCTCTCGGCCGCGCTGCGGACGCTCGAGGAGATCCAGAAGGCGATCCCGGAGAGCCCGCGCGTGGACCACTACCGGGCGGGCGTTCTCGCGGCGATGGCGGAGATCAACGGCGTGCCCGCGAAGTACGGCGAGGCGGCGTGGGCCGACCTCGCCGCGATCGAGAAGGGCTACGTGCAGGACGAGACGATCCTGCCGACGATCTCCTACTGCGTCGCCGCGCCGGACGCGGAGGCGCTGCGGACGCTGCTGCGGCTGCTGAAGCGCTCGGGCCGGGCGCCGACGAAGGAGGCCGGGCAGGCGCTCGCCGAGGCGAAGAGGAAGCTCGGCGTCGAGGACGAAGGCCCGGTGGGCATCCCGCAGCGCTAGGTGCGGGAAGTCGCGTCCGGCCCGGCGCCGCGTCCGATCGCGCGCCCGCGAAAGCCGTTCGGCGGGGGCCGGGGAAGTGGGTCCGATCCGCGCCTGCACAGGCCGCTCAGCCGCGGCCGGAGGCCGTCGGCTGCAGCGGCCCGGCGAACTCACCGCACATACTTCGCCCGGTACTTCTCGTAGAGCTTCTTCTGCTTGCTCGACAGGTCGATCTCGCACCCGCGCACGTACGCGGCGACGACGCCCGTCGGGATCTCCAGCGGGTCGCCGTCGGTCACGATGAGCGTCGCGTCCTTCCCCTTCTCGATCGAGCCGAGCCGCGCGTCCACGCCGAGCACGCGCGCCGCGTAGAGCGTGATCGCGCGGATCGCCGCGTCGCGCGGGAGGCCGTACGCGACCGCGCGCCCCGCGGCGTACGGGAGGTTGCGCTCGTTCGAAGCGCCCTCGCCGCTCGCGAGGCACCAGGCGACGCCCGCCGCCTCGAGCCGCGAGGGCAGCCGGAAGACCTCGTCGTAGTCCGAGTCGCTCCGCTTCGGGAAGCGGTGCACGCCGTCCACGACCACCGCCGCCCCCGCGGCCTTGATCTCCTCCGCGAGGAGCCAGCTGTCCTGCCCGCCGACGATCACAGGTCTCACCTTCCAGCGCGCGGCGAACGCGAGCGCGCCCGCGATCTGGTCGTAGTCGTGCGCGAGGAGGAAGACCGGCCGCTTCCCGTCGAGCGCCCTTCGCATCGCCTCGTAGCGCACGTCCTCGGGCGTCTTCGGGTCGGCGGCGCGGGCGGCGGCGTAGGCGCGGGCCTCGAGGAACGCCTGCTCCAGCCGGTCGCGGTTCCTCCGCACCTCCTCGATCGCCTTCGCCTCGTCCTTCTCCTCGTCGCGATTCGGGGGGGGCCGGGGGGCCGGCCACTCGACGACGAGGCCCGCGTCGGTCTCGACCGCCATCTCCTCCCACGTCCACCCCTCGACCGAGAGCACGCTGGCCCGCCCGGGCACGAGCCCGCCGCGCGGGAAGGCGGCGAACGAGAGCACGCCGTTCGCGCGCGCGACCGGGATGAGCGTCGAGTCCGGGTTCACCGCCACGGCGGCGCGCACCTCCGCGGTCAGGTCGCCGACCTCCCTGTCGTCGCGCGTCGCGCGCACCGCGCCGATCTCCGTGAGGCCGAGGTTCGTGTAGGCCGCGATCCAGCCGGGGTAGACGTGCTTGCCGCGGGCATCGACCGCGCGCGCGGGGCCCTTCGGCGCCCCGCTCCCGACCTCGACGATCACGCCCTTGTCGAAGAGCACGTAGCCGTCCTCGATCGAGGGGCCGGAGACCGGGTGCACGGTCGCGTGGACGATCGCGATCGGGCCCGCCTGGGGCGCCGCGCGCGGGGTGAGGTCCTGCGCCGCCGCGGCGGCCGCGAGGAGGAGGAGGGGGATCGTCGCGCGCATCGTCACTCTCCCCGGCATCCGCACTCGCCGCAGTGCCACGTCTCCGAGCGCGCGGGCGGTTTCTCCTCCCCGCGCCCCTCCTCTTCCTGTTCCTTGGATCGCCCGAGGATCTTCTGGACGATCCGGTGCCGCTCCGCCGCGATCCTCTCGCGGTGCGCCTTGTCCTTCTCGAGCGAGAAGTACTCGCGGCCGTCGATCCACGTCGCGACGCAGCGCGTGTAGACGGACATCGGCGGGCCGGACCAGATCGCGAAGTCCGCGTCCTTCCCCTCCTCGAGCGAGCCGACGCGCGCGTCGATCTTCAGCTGTTTCGCGGGGTTGAGCGTCACGAACCGGAGCGCTTCCGCCGGCGGCAGGCCGCCGTACTTCACGGCCTTCGCCGCCTCGAGGTTCATCCGGCGCGCCATCTCGTCGCTGTCCGAGTTGAAGCTCACGCAGACGCCGACCTCGTGCATGAGCGCGCCGTTCCACGGGATCGCGTCCTGCACCTCGACCTTGTAGGCCCACCAGTCGCTGAACGCGCTGCCGCCGAGCGAGCGGTCGCGGATGGCGTCTGCGACCTTGTAGCCCTCGAGCACGTGCTGGAAGGTGCCGATCGTGAAGCCGAACTCCTCCGCGAGCCGGCAGAGCATGAGGATCTCGTCCTGCCGGTAGCTGTGGCAGTGGAGGAGCCGTGTGCCGGCGAGGATCTCCGCGAGCGCCTCGAGCTCGAGGTCGCGCCTCTCGTGGCCCTTCGCGTACTCCCGCGCCGCGAGGAACCGGTCGCGGATGAGCGTCTCGACGCCCATGCGCGTCTGCGGGTAGCGCGTCGTGTGGTCGTCGCCCCAGTTCGACTGCTTCACGTTCTCGCCGAGCGCGAACTTGATCCCCGGCGGCGCGCCCTCGAAGTGCATGTCGTCCGGGTGCGGCACGCCCCAGCGGATCTTGTTCACCTGGTTCTGCCCGCCGATCGGGTTCGCGGAGCCGTGGAGGCTGTTCACGGACGTGACGCCGCCCGCGAGCTGCCGGTACCAGTTGATCGAGTCGGGGTCGGTCACGTCGCCGATCCGGACCTCCGCGGTCACCGCCTGCCCCGATTCGTTGAGGCCCTTCGAGATCCGGGTGTGCGAGTGGCAATCGACGATGCCGGGCGTCACGTGGCGGCCGGTCGCGTCGACGACCGTCGCGCCCTCCGCGCCGCCTCGCGCTGGGCCCGCGTAGACGATCTTGCCGGCGCGCACCTCGAGCTCGCCGTTCTCGACGATCCCCTGCGGCCCGCACGTCCAGAGCGTCGCGCCGCGGACGATCAGCCGCGCGGGCTCTTCGGGGAGCGCGTCGAGCGCGTACGGCCCGAAGGGCGTGCCGTAGCTCTCCGGCGCGTCGGCGGGCTCCGGCGCGGCTCCCTC
>JAKLKT010000008.1 GCA_023150495.1 Planctomycetota bacterium | reverse complement strand
TTACCGCGCAGGGCGGCGAGGAGCGTGTCGCGCGCGTCCGCCTGCCAGCCGTGGAGGACGACGCACTCGGCGAGGCCGTGACACGAAGGGAGCGCGTCCAGGATGACCTTCTTGCTGGAATCGTCGGAGAGGGCGACGATCGCCCAGTTGAGCCACGGCGTCGCCGGCGGCCAGCCGCGAGCCGACTCCGCGACGAGCGCATCGACTAGGACGTCCACGTGCGCGCGGCCCACCTGCTTCAGCCCGTCGCACTCCGGGTCCGCCGTGCTCCAGCGGGAGCGCTCCCCCGCGCCGTCGACGATCGCGCGCACGTACTTGCGGACCTCGTCCTTGTCCGAGCGCTCGTCGAAGCGCGGCGCCGGGAGGTTCCCGGCCCTGTGCCGGAACTCGGGGAGCGGGACCCCCTTGATGCCCGGGTCCGGGTTCAACGTCGCTGTCGCAGAGACGCGTCCAGCGGCATCCGTGACGAGGTCGCGCAGGGTCAACTCGACGAATCCCTCGGGGCGGAGGTCGAGATCGAACCGGAAGTCGGGGGGAAGGAGGAGTCTCAACTCCGACATCGGGCGGTCCGCCTCGCACTCGTAGGTCCATGGCTCGTCGAGCATCGGTGACAGGACCGTCACCTCGACCGCGTCCACAGCACAGGGGGCCCCCTTCGCATCGACGAACCGCACCCGTAGGCCCTCCGGCACGACGAGATCGAGGGGAGCCCCTCCGGCGACGACGCCCTCGCGAGAGAGATGCCGCGATCCGCCGACGCCCTCGACCCCGTGGACCCAGCAGTCGAGCTCATGCGGGCCCTCGCCGATCGCCGGCAGCTCGAACGCGCCGCCGGGACCGACCTCGGAAGCCCGCACGCGCAGGCCGTCGGCGTTCTCGATCGCCACGAAGGCGTGCACGATGCGGGCGCCGTCGAACTCGCGCACCGTGCCCTTCACCGTCCGGCCTTCCTCGACCTTTATCGCGCCGAGGTCGTGCGGCCCGTCGCTCGCGGGCACGTCGATGGTCCGGCACACGTGGCGGGGGGGCAGGATGTGGAGGTGGAAGGGGCCCGTTCCCGCGTCGGCGAGCACGAACGTGCCGTCCGCTCCGCTCTCGAGCCCCCCGTGCTCTAGCCCGGTCCGGACCATCGCCCCCGCGACGGCCGCGCCGCTCCCGTCCACGACGCGCCCGACGACCTTCCGGGCGCGCTGCACGCGCACGCGCACGGGGTCGCGCACCTCGTTCCCCGAGAGCTCCACCTCGAACGGTGCCATGCCCGGTGCCCTCGCCTGCAGCCGGACGCCCTTGGCCAGCACCTCCTCCGGAAGCGGAGCGAACGTGAACGCCCCGTCCTCAGCGACGGCCGCATCGATCCCGTGCCACTCGTAGCTTCCGGCGAACAGGAGGCGGACTCGGGCGCCGTCGATGCGAACGTCCTTCTCGTCGGTCACGCGGCCCCGCACCGCCTGCGCGGGGCCGAGCGTGAGCGCGAATCCCGCTTTCCGCAGGTGCTCTACCGGCGTGTGGCAGGCGAACACCGCCCGATCGCCCTTGAACGCGAGGAGGCACGCGTGGTCGCTCAGCTCGCCGGCCAGCCGGAGCGTCGCCTCGCCCTTCGCGTCGGTTGGGCAGGAGAGCCTCACCAGCGTGGCGTGGGGTCCGCCGAGATCGACGTCGGACCACCATAGCGCCTGGACGGTCGCGCCCTCGACACGCTCCCAGCGCTCGTCGAGGACGGGGACGCGGACATCCTGGGCGCGGGCGATCGCGCAGAGCGCGAGCAGGAATGCAACAAGCCGCGACATGTCGCCAAGAGTAGCATGTTCGCGACCGCGCGACCGCGGTCGAGCCGCGTCCCCGCGCTATTGGCGGCGGTGCGGGGCGCTCCCGGGAGCGATCTCGCGGCGGTAGAGATCGACGGCGTCGCGGATCGCGGCGACCGCCTCCGCGCGCGGGCGCAGGTCGTCGACGTCCACCTTCTTCCGCTCGAGCGTCTTGTAGTCGAGCAGGAACTGCTTCAGCTCGCGCAGCCGGTGCGGGGGAAGGTCCGCCACGTCGCGGATCCGGTCGTACTCCGGATCGACGGTGCAGACCGCGATGATCTTCTTGTCCTCGCCCTTCTCGTCGCTCATCGGGATCACGCCGATCGGGCGCGCGGGCACGACGCAGAGCGGCACGAGGTTCTCCTGGCAGTACACCCACACGTCGAGCGGGTCGCCGTCGTCGCAGTAGGTCTGCGGCAGGAAGCCGTAGTTCGTGGGGTAGAAGACCGCGCTGTAGAGCACGCGGTCGAGGCGGAGGAGCCCGCTCTCCTTGTCGATCTCGTACTTCGATCGGCTGCCGCGCGGGATCTCGATGATCGCGCGGAACTCCTCCTCGGGCCGGTCGCCGAGCGGGATGTCGTGCCACGGGTTCATGCCGCGAGCATAGCGCCCGCGGCCCCCGCTAGAATCCCCCGGCGATGCGGGAGGTGACGAAGGACGAGTTCCGGAGCGCCTACGACCGGCTCGGCGGCGGTGCCGCCGCGGGCTGGGGCCCTTCCGCGTGGCAGTTCGACGGCCCGGGCATGCGGTATCTCCTCGAGGAGCCGGAATCCGTGCTCCACACGCGCATGATGGTCGTCACGGACTTCGCCGCGCGCGAGTACCGCCTCTTTTTCCTCACCGAGGAGGGCGAGGAGCGGCTGTTCTCGTTTCCGGGCTGACCGCGGCTCAGCGGACCGCGAGCGCCTCGTCCGCGTGCGCGAGCGGGTTCGCGAGCGCGTCGAGGCGGTCGCGCGTGTCCCGCTGCTCGAGCACCGGGCCGATCGCGGGCACGCGCCTGCTCGCCACGCGCCAGAGCGCCATCCACGTGTGGAAGAGCGGCGCGCGCAGGAACGCCTCGCGCTGCCGCCGCAACGCGGCCGCGAGGAGGTCGTCGAAGCTCTCCGCGCAAGCCGCCGGGCGGAGGCTCGCGGCGCCGCCGAGCGCCTCCACCCCCTCGATGTGGCGCCGGAGGAGATCGCCCGGCGCGGCGCCCGGGAAGATCTGCAGGAAGCTCCCGCGCGCCGGCGGCAGGACACCGGCCGACGGCGTCGCGGCCGACGTGAGCCCGACGTCGCCCGGCTCGAACACCGTCACGAAGTCGTAGTGCGCCTGCGCCGGCGCGCCGTCCGACGCGAACGCCGTCGCGTAGCAGCGGTGCGCGGCGCTCCAGAAGGGCACGATCGACGCCCCGGGGGCGAGGTGCACGCGCCGCGCCGGTCCGAGTCGCGCGAAGCCCAGGGCCTCGATCTCCTCCATGAGCGGCACGCACGGCGCGGGGATCGACTCGTCGGCGACCTCGTCCATGACCGCCTTCGAGGGCAGGCTGCCGAGCACCGAGCCGAGCACCGCTGCGGTGAGGCCCGCGGCGAGAAGCCCGCCGGCGACGACGCGGACGATCGCGGGGTCGAGCGGCACCCAGTCGGGCGAGAAGAGGAGGAAGACGGCGAGGATCGCGACCGCTTGGCCGAGGCGACGCATGGCCTCCTATCGGCTGCGCCGCGAGGCGGAAGTTGGGGGGGTGCGGGGGCCGACCGTCCCATCCCGATGCGCCCGCACCATTCGGCGCGCGGGTTCCCCCACGCCCCCTCCCTACAATATCCATCCGTGCCCGAAGCGATCCGGACCGAGCGCCTGACCAAGTGCTACGGAAAGACCCCGGGCATCCTCGACCTCGACCTCGAGGTCCGGACCGGCGAGGTCTTCGGGTTCCTCGGCCCGAACGGGGCCGGGAAGAGCACGACGATCCGGACGCTCCTCGGCCTCATCCATGCCACCTCCGGCCGCGCGACGGTCCTCGGCCTCGACCACCGGGAGCGCTCGATCGAGATCCGGCGGCGCACGGGGCACGTGGCGGCCGACCTCGCGCTCTACCCGGACATGACCGGACGGCAGCTGCTCTGGTTCCTCGGGGCGCTGCGCGGGTTCGACGACAGGAAGCGCATGCAGCGCGTCGCCGACCGGCTCGGCCTCGACCTCGACCGGCCCGTGGGATCCTGCTCGTCCGGGAACCGGAGGAAGCTCGGCATCGCGCAGGCCTTCATGCACGAGCCGGAGCTGCTCGTCCTCGACGAGCCGACGACGGGGCTCGACCCGCTCGCGCAGCAGGAGTTCTTCTCGATGGTCGCCGAGGTGCGCGCCGAGGGGCGCACGGTGTTCCTCTCGTCCCACGTGCTGCCCGAGGTGGAGCGGCTCGCGGACCGCGTGGCGATCGTGCGGCAGAGCCGGCTCGTCGTCGTCGAGGAGGTCGAGGCGCTCAAGCGGAAGGCGCGGCGCAGGGTGGAGATCCGCTTCGCGGGTCCCGTCGACGCGGGCGAGTTCGCCGCGGTGCCCGGCGTGCGCGCGGCGCGCGCCGAGGGGAACGCGGTGACGCTCGAGGTCGAGGGGGCGCTGAGCGAGGTGTTCCGGGTCGCTTCGCGCCACGAGGTGCGCGACCTCGTCACGAGGGAGGCGGACCTCGAGGCGGTCTTCCTCGCCTACTACGGCGGCGATGCCCTCTAGCGTCCTCGGCCGCGCGCTCCTCGAGCGGCGGCGCTCGATCGTCGGGTGGGCGGCCGGCGCCGGCGCCGCGGCCGCGCTCTCGGTGGCCGTCTACCCGACGATCCGCGACAACCCCGCGGTCCGCGACCTGCTCGATCACCTCCCGGCGGGCCTCCTGCGGCTCCTCGGCATCAGCCCGGACGTCGTGACCCGGACCCCGATGGGGTTCCTGCACGCGCAGCTCTACGGCACGATCGCGCCCGCGATCATGTGCGCGTTCGCGATCGCCTTCGGCTCGGGCGCCACGGCGGCGGAGGAGGAGACGGGCACCGCCGACCTGCTGTTCGCGCACCCCGTGTCCCGCACGCGCGTGCTGCTGGAGCAGTTCTGCGCGCTCGCGCTGCTGACCCTCGCGATCGCCGCTGCGTTCGCGGCCACGATCGCCGCCGGGAGCCTCGCGTTCGGTCTCGGCATTCCCGCGAAGGGCATCTTCGGCGCGAACTTCAGCCTCTGGCTGCTCGGGGTGTTCTTCGGCGCGCTCGCGATGGCGCTCGCGGCGTGGCGCGGCCGGCGCGGGGGGGCGGCCGCCATCGCGACGGCCATCGCCATCGCCATGTTCTTCCTCAACTTCTTCGCGCCGCGGATCGCCGCGCTCGGGGGGCTCGACGTCCTCACCGCGTTCTTCTGGTACTACCGCCACGCGCCGATCCTCCAGGGGCCGAACCCCGGCCACCTCGTGCTCGCCGGCGCGACCGCGGGCCTCATCCTCGTCGCGGCGCGGACGTTCGCGCGGAAGGACCTTGGCGCGGTGCGCGCGGGCGCCGCACGGGCGGGCGCGCTCGACCGCATGCCCGGGAGCATCTACGGCCACGCGTTGTGGCGGCGCCGCGCCTCCTTCGCGTGGTGGGCGGCGGGGCTCTGCCTCCTCGCCGCGCTCACCGCCGCGTTCTGGCCTTCCCTCAGGAGCGGGCCGCGGCAGCTCGAGGGGGTGGTGAAGCTCGTGCCGCGCGAGGTCCTCGCGTCGTTCGGGATCAGCGACCCGTCCGTGATGCTGACGGCGGCGGGGTTCCTGACCGGCCGCCTCTACGGAAGCCTCGCGCTCGTCGCGATGGTCGCCTTCGGCATCGCGACGGGCGCGGCCGAGATCGCGGGCGAGATCCGGAAGGGCACGATGGACCTCGTGCTCGCGGCGCCGGTGAAGCGCGGCGCGCTCGTGGCGCAGCGCTGGGCGGCGATGGCCACGCTCATCGGCCTCCTCTCCCTCGCGCTCGCGGGGACGCTCGCGGCGTGCAACGCGAGGTTCGAGCTCGATCTCGGCGCCGGCGGGCTCGTGGCGGCCAACGTCGGCCTCGCGCTCGTGGCGCTCCTCTTCGGCACGCTCGCCATGGCGGTGGGCTCGGCGACGGGGAGCGTCAGCGCCGCTCGCGGCGTCCCCGCCGCGGTCGCGATCGGCGGGTTCCTCTGCAACGCGCTCGGCGCGACATCCCCGGGCCTCTCCGCGCTGCGAACGCTCTCGCCGCTCCACTGGTACCTCGGCGACACGCCGCCGCTCGCGCGCGGCTTCGGGCCGGGGCTCGCGCTGCTCGCGGGAGGGGTGCTCGTGCTCGTCGTGTTCGCCGTCGCCGCGTTCTCGAGGAGGGACATCGCGTCGCCGGGCGCCGGGCGCGGCTGAGCACGGGGGTCGGGGGGGCCCGGGGGCGCTACCGCGCCTCGCCCTCGCGCAGGATCTGCTGGATGCCGGTCCGGTCCACGAGCCAGACGGTGACCGGGGGCGCGCTGTAGAACGAGAACGAGCCGACCTCCCGCCAGCAGTCGAGGTAGCGCGCCGAGAGCTCCGGCGTGCGCCGGGCGGGCGGCGGCACGATCGTCGGGGGGCCATACACGTCGAGGGTGTAGCGATGGCCGGCCTCGACCGCGTGCCGGAACCGGATGCTGCCGCGGAGATCCGGAACCCGCTTGCTCGGGGGGAAGTTGGACACGGGCCCGACGGTCAACGAGAGGAGGACCGCCGCGGTGGCGGCGGCGGCCGTGATCGCCGCGGACGTCTTCTCTCGACGCCACAAGAGCCACGTGGCCTCGACGTCGTGGCTGCCGGGAAGCACCTCCGCCGTCGGGCTTCCGCCGGGCGGGTCGTCGAGATCGAACGCGAGGATCTCGGTCCCGTTGACGCCGGTCAGGTAGAGGGAGACGGTCCCGCTCCTGGTCCCGCACCCGTGGACTCCGCTGATCGTCGCCACCTCGGAAGGGCGGCGCGCGGGGCCGTCGTAGAGACGGCAGGTCGTCCCGCACGCGCCAAGGGCCGTCGCGAGGAGGGCCGGAAGAACGCGCGGGAGCCACGTGGCGCGGGCGGCGGGTCTCGTCCCGATCGCATCCATGCAGGAGAGACTGCGAATCGCTCGGCAACCGGGACTCGCCGGGCGCCGTGCGAGCCCGCGCCGGGCTCGGCGCGTCTGTGCCGCCCCGGGGCGTCCGTCGTCGCCTCGCGACCGAGGAGGCGCTCGCCGCGATGGAGTCGATGGCTGTCGCCGCGGCTCGACGTCCGTCCGGTCGAGCCGTCCAAGTGCCGCTACTTCCGGGCGGGGTCGGGGGGCTCCGGGGGCACGAGGACCTTGCCCGCGCCGACCTGCGCGGCGAGCTCGCGGTCGAAGGGCCGGTCCGCCGCGGCGCCGAGCTGCTGCTCGAAGAAGGCGAGCAGCAGGCGGTGGTAGATCTCCTGGCACTCCGGGTGGAGCGGGCCCGCGAAGGTGCGCGCGAGCGCGTCGGTCGGGTACTCGGCGTCGATGTGCGAGGCGCCCTTGACCTTCGCGTCCGTGATCGGGAAGGGGAACGCCTCGACCAGCCTCGCGACCGCGCCGCGGGCGTTCGAGGCGGACGGCTCGGAGCGGAGGCTCGCGACGGCGAGCGGCGGTCCGAGCCGCTTCGCCGCGTCGAGCGTCTCCGGCCACGGCACGGCGTCGAGCAGGAGGAGGGCGCGGACGGGGCGCCCTTGGTCCCGCGCGGCGGCCGCGGCCATGACCGCGAGCGCGCCCCCGGCGCTGTGGCCCGCGAGGCCGAGCCTCGTTGCGTCGACGGCGCCGAAGAGCGCGTCGCCCTCCGTCGCCGATCGCCGCACGAGCCAGTCGAGCGCGGTCAGGATGTCCTCGACGTTGCGTTGCCTCCCGCCCGGGAGCAGCAGGCTCAAGCCGTCGGGCACGAGCACGAGGAAGCCGCGCTCCGCGAGGGCACGCGCGTGGTTCTCGAGGCGGCGGCGGCTGCGCGAGAAGCCGTGGAGCATCACGACCGCGGGACGGGGGCCTCTGACGCCCTCCGGGTAGATGAGCGTGTAGGCGGTCTCGCGGCGTCCTTCCTCGACCTCGATCCGGGCCTGCACGGGCGCCGCGGTCTCTGGCGCCGCGCACGCGAGGGCGAGGAGCGGCGGGATGAGGATCCGCGTCACCGGCGCGGATTGTAGAGCCGGCTCGGGGGGGAGGGAGGCTATGTTGTCTAGGATTTTTTATTGACATCTGGGGGGCCTACAGGAGAATCCGGCCATGCGCATCGCCCTTCCCCTCTCTTCCGCCCTCCTTCTCTCCGCCGTTGCCTTCGCAGGCGATGGCCCCGCGGTCCGGAAGGAGGCGGCGCTTCTCGCCGCGGCGATCGAGCGCGGCGTCCCGATCTTCAACCGCGGCGACGCCGACGCCTGCGCCGCGATCTACGAGGTCGCCGTCCGCGCCGTCGTCGAGCTCTCCGACGAGAGCTTCCCCGCGGCGCAACGGAAGATCCTGAAGGAGGCGCTCGACACGCTCGGCGAGGCGAAGGACGCGAGCGACCGTGCGTGGCGGCTCCGCCGCGCGATGGATCGTGCCCTCAGGCACCTTGTCCCCGAGGAGGCCCCGGCCGTGAGCGAGTTCAAGCCCATCATGGAAGCGCCGCTTCCCCGCGGATATCCCGAGCCCGGCCCGGTCGGGAAGGTCGTGCCGAAGGAGTACCCGGCCTACCGCGCGGCGCGCACGAAGGGCGGCGGGATGGCGTTCTGGACGCTGTTCGGCCACATCAAGCGGAACGGGATCGAGATGACGGCCCCGGTCGAGATGGGCATGGACGACCAGGGCGAGGGCCTCTCCACGGTCGACATGGCCTTCCTCTATGAATCGAAAGATCTCGGCGCGGCGGGCCGCGACGGCGCCGTCGAGGTGGTCGACCTCGAGCCGATGAAGGTGCTGAGCTATGGCCTCCGCGGTCCGCTGACCGCGGACGGGATGCGCGAGGCGAAGGAGGCGATCGAGCGCCGCATGGCGGACGAGGGCCTCGTGCGGGCGGGCCCCTACCGGCTCCTCGGCTACAACAGCCCGATGATCAGGGCCGACCAGCGCTTCTTCGAGATCCAGGCCCCGATCCGCCCCGCCGCCGCGCGCTGAGGCGCGATCCTCCCCTCCTCCGCCCTGAGCCCGGGGGCCGCGCCGGTGGGGCCGAGGGACGCGGAGGCGCGGCGTGAATCCCCAGCTCGCGTCGCTGCGCCCGGGACTTCCGTCGCGCCGTCGCGTACTCGGAGTCCCGGTCGCCGGGCGGCGGCGCGGCCCGCCTGCTCCTTGCCGGGGCACAGGCGCCGGAACACAGGGGCGGCGACGCGACGCAAATGGGGCAATTCCGCCAGATCTCTCACGTGATGGGCTTGGCCCCGGGCTCACGCGCGGCTCACCAGGCGGCCACGGGCTGGCCGTCGATGAAGAGCTTCACGGGTCTGACGCCCTCGCTCAGGCTGCCGTCGTTGAAGTACATGCCCGTGGTGGCCTCGCCCGGTCCGATCTTGACCTTGGCTGCGGTCCAGACCAGCTTGTCGATCTTGGCGCCGTCGCTGAGCCACAGGCTGGCCTTGGGCATGCCCGCGAACACGTCAGCCTCGCCGGCCCCCGTGTTCTGGATGGAAACATGAAAGCGCAAGCCGCGCGACTCGGTCTCAATCACGGTGTAGCGCCGCGTGGTCTCGACTTTGGTCAGCGCGTACTGGAAGGGTCCCTTGGTCCAGCTGGCGGGCGGAAAGGCGATGGCCTGGTCGTCGCTGTAGGTCTTCCATCGCAGGGTCGACGGCTTGTTGCCCGGGCCCGTCGTGCAGGCGCTCAGGCTCAAGATGATCGCCACACCCAAACCGACGTTGATCGCCCTTGCCCGAGCCGAGTGACTCATCAGGACCTCCTCGCGATATCGCCATGACCCCCGCGCTTCGGCCTTGATGATGAGATTGTATCGCGTGGGGGGGGCGCGAGCGGGCGCCGGCGCGTGCTCGAGGTCTACGCGCTCTTCGCGATCGGCAAGATCGGCGGGCAGGAGGCGGAGACCCCGCGGTCGCGGCAGCGCTCCCACGCGTGCTTCATCACGCGCCGTGTGTCCTCGTAGCGCGGCGGCGGCTCGTCCGCCATCGCGCTCCCCTGGAGCGGCCGGAAGACGCACACCGTCGGGAACGCGCCCACCGAACACCCGAAGGGCGCGCTCAGGACCGGCAACGTCGCGGACGAACTCGCGCGTCCGCCGCGCCTGGTGCGAGTCGCGCCTCCGTCTCGTGTCGCCGTAGAGCCCACACGGCCGACGCCCGTTCGTGGGGGCGGCTCCCCGACGGTGGAGCGGTGTTGATCTCCGGCGAGTGGAGGCGCGACGCGTCGGATCGCGAGACGCTCCGAGGTCGGTCGGGCGACACTCGCCTCGTGGGAAGGCTACAATCCCGCCGAACTCGGAACGCAGCAACGAGGGGTACGAGATGACGAGACGAGGGTGGTTTTCTTTCGCGGTTCCCGCGACGCTGGTAGCGGCGGGCTTCCTCTTCTTCCCGGGCCGCGGCGATCACGCGTCGGGCGGCGAGTCGGCGGTCGGCTGGGAGTACGGCGTGTTCGGATTCACCGACCCCATGGGGCGGGACCACGCCGCCCCTTCGCCGGCCTACTACTGGTGGACGGAGGGGGTGGACATAAGGCACTCCGCCGCGACGATCCCGGAGCTGGCCGCCGCTCTCGGAGGTTCCAGGAAGGCCGCCCATACCACGGCGATCGTCAACCTCCTCGCGCAGAAGGGGTGGGAGCCGCTGGAGATGACGTACGCGGTCGCGCCCGGTTGCGATGCGTACGGTCTCGTGCTCCAGACGGAACAGGACCTGCGGATTCTCTTCCGGCGCGCGAGGCGTTGAAAGGGAGCAGCGCGGGGAGTCGGCCGCACCGCCTGCACGCGCTGTTGACGCCCTAACCCGCCGCCCGCGCATCGGGCAGAGGCGAGCAGCGAAGCACCGTTTCTGCATGAATGGGCTGTCGTGCCGATACGGCGATTCGTCCTCGCCCTCCTCCTGCCGGCTCCGTTCGCCGACCCCGACGCTATCACGGACGCCGCCGACGAGGTGCTCCGTCTCTTCAGGACAGGCGACACGGCGGGGCTCGCCGCGCTCGCGGCAAGGGCGCAGCCGGATCCCTGGCTCGTGGCGGACGAGCTCTGGGAGATGGGCGAGCTTCCCGCCGCGGAGGCCTTCGCCCTCGCCTCGACTCGGCCCGACACCGAACGGCTGCCGGAGTTCCTGCGCTTGAGCCAGCGAGCGGAAGCCCGACACGGAGGGGCGCGCGCTGATCGAGTCGGTCGCGCGGGAGCTGCGGCCGGAACGGGGCTCCGAAGAGCCGGTCGTGTCGCTCTGGTTGCGCCGGTCCAGGGGGTACGCCCTCCGCATGCTCGATCGGCACGCGGAGGCGGCGACCTCGCTCCTCGAAGCCGCTGACCTGGCGGGCCGCGTCGGCTGGCTCTCGCGCGAGGCGGAGCTGCTCGACTTGGCTGCGACGGCCCGGAGCCGCCGCGACGAGCACGAGCTGGCGCTGCGCCGCTTCGAGAGGCTCCTTCGGGTCCAGGAGTCCCGCGGCTCAGTGCCCGGGCGCGCCGCCGCCCTCCTCGGGATCGGCATCTCGCAGCAGGGCCTCGGAAGGAGCGCCCTGGCGATGAAGAGCCTCGAGGGCTCCCTCCAGGCGGAGTCGGCGGGCGATGCGCGCGCCGCGGGGCTGGCCCTCAAACATGGGCAATGTGCGGGCGCGGGCTCTGGAGAACGCTTCCGCGGTTGCGCTCTTCGAACGTGCACTCCAGCGGTTCGAGGAGGCGGGCGATCGCGAGAGGACCGCGAACGCCCTCGTCAACCTCGCGATCGTCCGGGACCACATGGGCGAGACCGCGGTCGCTCTCGATCTCTTCTCGCGCCGCCTCCGCTACTTCGAGGAGACGGGGATGTGCCGCTCGAACATGGGGGGGCTCTACCACGCCCACGGCGGGTTCGCCAAGGCGCTCTCCTGCCACGAGCGGGCGCTGGAGCTTGCGGCGCCGGGCGCGACGTTGACCTTCTTGGCAGCATTTCCGTTGCGATCGACGTACAGGACGTCTTCGCCGTCCATGACCAGCCATGCCCGCTTCTCGGCTCCGGGTCCGAATGCGAGCAAGGCATGGCGCGGCTGGTTCAGGTACTTCGGCTCCTTGGCGATGCCACGGTCGATCTTCGTCAAGTCGACCAAGTTGCCGGCAAAAAGGCCGAGTTCAACGCAAGGACAGCCCCGAGCACCGCGCCCCACGCTCTCGTCATGGCTCGCTCCTTCGCCTGGGGCCCAAGGTGTCTGATCAGACGTGCCCGTGCGTTGACAGGCGATGGCCTTCAGCGGCCGCCGCTGGGGTTGGGTTTGGGGGGCTTGAGCACCCACTCGGCGGGCGTCGTTGTATTGATGGCGTCGCCGAACTTGTAGTCAGTGAACGTGATCGTGTGCTTTGTGCCGTTGGTCGACATCTCGGCTGCCGTGGGGACGATGAACCCGTCCTTGCGCTCGTATGTGAAGCGGACCGTCCGGGTGCCGTTGATCCCCGGACGCGGATCCGGCGTGGTCGTGAGCGTCTCGAGGAGATGCGCGCCTTCGTCCTTGATCCAGGTCATGGCGTGCTCGACCTCGATCGGTGGCTTCGCGTCGCCGCCCGGGTGTGTCGCGCGCATGCGGTGGAGCGCGCCGCGCCGGTTGAAGACGAGCACGGTCACGCTCCCGCCGAGCCAACCGGCGCGATTCGCGCCGGAGACGGTCACCCGCGTGCCGCCATCCTCGGCGACCCCCTGCAGGCGGCAGTCGGCGAGCGCGCGCCGCAGCGCGAACGGCGTGAACGCGAGCGGCACCTCGATGCGATTGAGGCGCATTTCGGCGACCTCCTTCGACACCGCCATGACGCCATCGGGGCGCGCGCGCGCATCGTTCTCGAGGACGTCCGCGGCGTCGGGGGCCCACGTGAGCTTCGCCGCGGCGCCGTCCCACCAGTAGATCCCCTCGCGGACCTTCCGATCGTATTCAGAGGCCACAACGATCGAACAGGAGATCTTGCGTGCGCCGGCAGCGACGGCGCTGTACTCCATCGCCTCCCAGCGTTCGAGCGCCTGCCGCGAGACCTCGTCGGCCTTCGGGCCCTTCGGCCGCTCGATGGTCGCTCCGGGGCCGTCCCCGGCGCGCACTCCCGCGGCTGCGAGGAGCAACGTCAAGAGGAGCACTACCGGCGAGCCGGACGATCGATCTCGAATCATCAGCAAGACCTCCCGAGGAGCGCCCTAGCCGCGCTGGAAGGTACCACGAACCCGGCCCGCAAGGGTAGCTGGCACCGTGTCCGGCAGTGGGTCGTGATCCAACACCCCGATTCCAGTTGACACCGGCCGGGAAGCCGGCCCAGAATCTGCGCCACGCGTTCCGGTTCCCGGAGGTTGCCATGAAGGTCGGCGTCTCAATGCTCGTCGCGGCCGTCGCGCTGCTTCAGGCCGTCGCCAGCTCCCAGGACCCGGAGGAGGCCCTGTCCCAGCCGGAGCGCTACCGCCTCGCGCTGAAGGCGATCCGCGAGGGGAAACTGCTTGAGGCCAGCGAGCATCTCGCCTGGGTCCACGCCGCGGACCCGAAGCACGTTCCGATGCGCTACGCCCGCGCCGAGATCGTGCTGCGGCAAGCGGACAGCGCGGCGGCGCGCGGTGAAGACGCGGAGGGTCAGTATCGCGAGGTGGTCGCCATCCTTTTCGACGCGCTCGATCGCGACCCCGCCCCGTGGCGGACGACCTTCGGCCGCAAGGGCGCAGGCTTCGATCTCGTCGCGTTCGCGGAGGTCGTCGCGGTGGTCGCGGACCATGCCGGCCCGGAACGCTGGAAGCGCCTCGCGGCGCACCTCGCGTCGGGCGGCAGCATCCCGCGCAAGGTCGACCAGCGCCGCTTCGAGCGGTTCGCCCACGAACAGCACGCGGCGCGCGCCCGAACTGCCGCGGCGTACCTCGATCGCGCGCTGTTCGAGGCGCGGGCGTTCGAATTCCGGCAACTCTACTTCGACGAGGTCCTGGCGCAGTCCGACGTGACGCCAGAGATCGCGGCCCGCTGTCACGTCGAAGTCGGCATGAACGCTGTCGCGCGCGAACTTGAGCGATGCCGCGAGACGTGGGAGCGCGACCGGCGTCCGGGCGTGAGCCTCAAGCCCTTCCGCGCACGCCTGGACGAGGAGCGCTTCCGCTCGGCGCTGAAGGCGTCGCCGCGGGACGCGCAGGCGCACCTCGGCCTCGGCATCGTGTTGCGTCTGGGCGGCGAGGCGGACCGGTCGGACAAGATGCTGCTCCGGGCCGTCGGATACAAGCCGGACCTGACTGCCGCACACCTGTACCTCGCGCTCAACAGGGCGGACGCTGGCGACGCCGCCGGCGCGGAGGCCCACGTGCGCGACGCGATCGCGGCGGCGCCCGACAAGGTGCTCGCGTGGGTCGAGTACTCGTCGATCCTCGAGGCGTGGTCGAGAACCGAGGACGCCGTGCGCGCGTTCTTCGAGGCGGCGCGGTCGAACGACGCCGACCCCGAGATGTGGTGGCGCTGCGGCCAGTTCTGCTACAAGCACAACGATTACGAGGGCGCGTTGGAGGCCGTGCAGCGGGCGGTCGAGCTCGGCCGGAAGAACGTCGAGTCGTGGACGCTCCTCGGAGAGCTCCACCGGCGCGACGGCAGCCTGACGGCCGCGCTCCCGTGCTTCGAAGCCGCCCTCCGGCTCGAGCCGGAACGTCCTGAGACGTGGCGAAGCTTGAGACTCGCCGGCCAGCTCTGGGGCATAGCGCTCCCCAACGAGCAGATTCTCCGGATGCTCCAGGACATGGCCGCGCGGTGCGGCGAGAGCGCGGTCGCGAATGCCGAGATCGGGTTCCTGCACGGGCTCTGCGGCGACGTCCCCGCGGCCACGGCGGCCTACGTGAAGGCGCTCTCCTATCCCGGCAAGGAGGAGATCGTCTACGAGAGCCTCTACGAGCTCGGGCGCGCGGCGCCCCAGATCTGGGAGCCGCTGTCGAAGTCAATCCTCGACGAGGAGCCGGGGCGCGTCGAGATCCTCCACCTTGACCGCCGCCTCGCGCGCTCGTTCCTCGCGCGCATCTCCCGCCGCTCCCAATGGTTCTCAGGCGGACGCGGCGGCGTGTCCTTCGGCGCCCACGGCATCAACCACACCGGCGCCGGCGTCTACGAGGCGATGCGGGACTGGCAATCTTCGGTGTCAGGCCAATTCGGGGCGGTCGGACTCTACTTCGGGGATTGAGTCACTGGTGCAGGCCCCCGGTGCTGCGGTCCTCGTCCTGCCACCGGTTGGCGGCGACGAGCGTGCCCTATCGAATGAAGCCCGGCGGGCGCGTTCGGCTCGAGCGCTCGCGGAGGGGCCGCCTCACGGCGGCGAAGGCGCAGCGGGGGAAGAGCGCGAGGAGGAGATGCTCACGCGCGAAGAGGCCGCGCAGGGCCGTCGCGTCTGTCGGCGACGGGGCCAACGACGCGGCCGCGATGGCCCGCGCGAACGCTCCAAGGTCGGGCCGCCGTCATCCGCTATCGCAAGCGGAGGGCAGCCCCATGCGTCCTCCGCCCCTGCGTACGGGAGCGGATCGGTGCTACGTTCCTCGTGGTGCGCCTCCTCGGCCTCTTCCTGATCCTCGCCGCGCCTGCCGGCGCCGGCGACCCGGTCTCCGATGCCGCCGACCGCGTCCTCGCGGCGCTGGCCAAGGGGGAGTCAGCTGCCGCGATCGCGGTCCCGGATCCGTGGCTCGTCGCCGAGGAGATCTGCGCGCGCGGGAAGCCGCAGGAAGCGCTCAGCTTTGCGCGAGCGGTCGAGAGCCCAGACACGCAGCGCCTGTGCGAGTACGTGGCCGGCCGGAAGGGCGCGCCTCCCGACGACGCGGCACGCCGGGCCTTCGCCGACGCCAACGCGGCGCTGTTCGCGGGGAACCCCGCGAACGCCCTCATGATCCTCGACGGCGCCAAGGGCCCGTTGGGCGCAGTCATGCGATGCCGGCTCGAGTCCACCCGCGGCTTCGCGCTCGCGAACCTCGGCCGTCGCGCGGAGAGCGCGAAGGCCTTCGCTGAGGCCGCGGACGCGGCTTCGGCCGTCGGCTGGCTCGCCGGTGCCGTGGCCAACCTTAACGAGGCAGGGCGCATGTGCCTCCTCGACGGGGAGCATGCGGCCGCGCTCTCGGCCTGGGAAGAGCGACTCGCGATCGAGGAGCGCCGACGGAGCGAGCTCGGCCGCGCGGAGTCGCTCGCGAACATCGGCCTCGTCTTCCGCGAGCTGGGCGACATCCCGCGCGCCATAGCCGCGGAGGAGAAGGCCCTCGTGCTGGCGCAGAGCGCCGGCCACGCGCCCACGCGCCTCGTCGTCGTAGGGAACCTCGCGTCGCTTCACGCCATCGCCGGCAATGACGAGAAGGCGCTCGCATGCCAGCGCGACCGCATCGCGCTCTGTCGCGAGCTGGGCGACCCGAGGGGCCTCATGGATGCGCTCATCGACCAGGGGCTCATCCTTGAGAGGAGCGGGAAGCCGGCCGAGGGTCGCGACGCGCTCCGCGAGGCGTATGCGATCGCCGAGCAGGGAGGGGACGCGGCCCGGATGGCCAAGGCCGCGTCGGGGATCGCCATCGCGTCGAATGCGCTCGGCGAGCACGCGCAGGCGATCGAGGCGTGGGAGGCCTCGGTCAAGCTTGCGGAAGCCGCGGGCGCAAGGGGCACGAGGATCCGTGCCCTCTGGGGCATGGCCGCGAGCCGGATGG
>JAKLKT010000007.1 GCA_023150495.1 Planctomycetota bacterium | reverse complement strand
CGGGCGGTGCGGTGGGGGCATCGCCCCCGCAGGCGGCGAGGAGGAGGACGAGGAGGGCGCGCGCGCGGACCGGGGCCGCCGGAAGCCGGACCCGCGCCGCGGTCTCCTCGGAAGCCCTCATGGGGCAGCAGGATAGCAACCCGGGGCCGGGGTGCGTCGCGCTACTTCGTCCCGAGGTGGCGGCGCAGCCGCGCGAGCGCCT
Source organism: Planctomycetota bacterium (assembly GCA_023150495.1). Classification (GTDB taxonomy): domain Bacteria; phylum Planctomycetota; class PLA2; order PLA2; family PLA2; genus PLA2. The sequence goes on along the minus strand of JAKLKT010000007.1, from coordinate 16,374 downwards.
CCGCGAGGAGCGCCGGGCGGAGGTTCACCGCGATGCGCAGCGCGCCGCCCTCGACCGTCACCGCGGCGGATCCCGGGATCGGGGAGCGGAGCGCCGCGGTGCGGAGCCCCGACCACTGCTCGCTCCAGTAGGGCGCCGCCTCGACGCATCCGTCGAAGATCGCGGCGAGATCGCCCGAGACCGCGGCGAGGCGCTGCGGGAAGAGGGCCGTGACCTCCGTCACGTGCTCGTTGTCCACCGGCGCGCCCCTCTGGACGTGCTCGACCAGCAGCTCCATGTCGCTCCTCGACTTGGGGCCCACCGCGACGCACAACTTGTCCTTGACGATCGCGACGTAGGCGACGACCGGGCTGCTCGAGAGGACCGCGAAGGTCGAGAGCAGGGGGTTGCCGCTGCGGCGCCACTCGAGAAGGCCGCTCCGGCCCAGGCTGCCCTGGATCATCCCGATGTGCACGCCCCTCGACTCGAAGGCGTCCGGCTGCCACGTGAGCGTGCCGTCCTGCCCCGCGGCGCGCGCGAGGAGCGCCTGCAGGTCCGCGGAGCCGAGGAACGCCTCGACGGAGGCCGGGTCGTCGGTCTCCCCGACGAGCAGGACGCTGCCGGCCGCGCCCTGCACGAAGTGGAGGACGAGCGAGGCGTCGTGGCCGAGCGCGGCGAGGAAGCGCCGCACGGAGAAGAGCAGGCGCTCCTCGGTCGCGCCCGAGGGCCGCCCGTCGCCGCGGAGCAGCGCGCCGAGGAGCGCCTCCCACTCGAGCGGCGGGCTCACGCACTCGATGTACGCCGTCCCCCGCGAGGGGAGGAAGCGGACGGAGCCGGAGGGCCGCGGCCTCAGGCGGTCGAGGTAGGCGGCGGTCAGGCTGTCGCGGTTCGGCGCCGCGCGGAGATCGACGCGCAGGAGGCCCTCCTGAAGGCGCACCGCGAGGTCGATCCGCTCGATGTCCGCCGGGCAGGGCAGCGTGACGCCCTCGAGCGCCGCCGGATCGACACCCAGCGGACGCAGCGCCGCGGCGAGCGACGGGGCGAGACCCCGGAACGCGCCCGGCGTCGCGATCACGCTCACGTCGCCCGGCAGGTAGTAGCCCTTCCGGAAGCCCGCGCGGTAGGACTGCACGGCCGCGGGGCTTCCCGCGACGCAGTAGACGGCGTCAAGCTGGCGGAGGCGGGCGGGCGCCTTCTCGTTGCTCTGCGTCGGCAGGATCGCCGACCAGCCGGCCGCGGTGCGCACGAGCGCGAAGGGGCGCACGGGATCGATGAGGACGGAGTCGGGGAGCTGCAGCGCGCGCCGGAGCAGGTCCGCGGGCGCGCCGGGCGGCATCGCGAATCCCGGCAGGACCTTCCGGATCCGCTCGAGCTCCGCCGCCGCCTCGCGGCCGACGGAGTCGACATCCCGGAATCGCACGATGAGCTCCGGATCGTCGGGGTAGTACTGCGCGAGCTGGTCGGGAGCGAGGCCGATGACGGAGGTCTGGGCCGGGCCGCTCCGCTTCCCGCCGGCGGACCTGTGGCGGAGGCCGACATGGTCGTCAGAGACCTTGCCCATGAGCGACCGGTCGCGGAGCCCGGGGTCGCCGCATGCGCAGAGCCCGAGGGCGAGAAGGAGCGTTGCCCTCCGCAAGGAATCCTCCGGCTTCCCTATCGACCGGCGGCCTCCCGGGCCTTGAATCGGGGGGGGCGGGGGCCGGCCGACTCCCCGGTTCCGGGCTTCCCGCCTGCTCCGCGTGCGGGGGCGACCCTGCCCCCGGACCCCCCACGCGTCGCCTACCGCGACTCCTCGATGCGCGCGAGCCTGAACGAGTCGAACGAGGGCGCCGCGCCCCACGCGAGGATGCCGAACCCCGACGCGGGGAGCCGCGGGGCGTCCACCTCGTCGAAGAGCGCGGCGTCGTTCACGAAGAGCCACCACTTGCGGCCGATGCGGCGCAGGCGGACCCGGTACGCCTCCGCGGGCTTCACCTCGGCGCCGGGCTGGAGGTAGAGCAGCTGGTCGTAGCGGTACCAGTGGCAGCGGAGCTTGCCGTCGTCCACGTCGATCACGAACGTGTGCCCCGACTGCGCGTCGTTCTCGTTCTCGCCGTCGACCGTGAGCCCGAACTTCGCCGGGAGCGCGTCCTTGGCCTGCCCCGCGACGACCAGCTCGAGGTCGAACGAGTCGGCGCGCGCAAGCTCGGGGTCGAGGAGCCACACGATGTTCGCGGGGCCGTCCTTCGGATGGTCCGGATCGACGCGGAACCGCTCCCAGAGGCCCGTCTTCGCCGTCCCGCGCGGGCGCAGCATCCCGTTCTGCGTGTCGAAGCTCCCGACCGTCGTGCGCCAGCGCGCCGGAGCGAGCCCCTTGTAGTCGTCGGCGACGATCGGGACCGCCTTCGTCCTCTGCGCCGCGGCGGCGGGGACGGCCTGCTCCCTGTCCTCGGCGGTCGCGCGGAGCCCCGGGATCGGCTTCCCGTCCCGGTCGGTGACCCGGACGAGGAACCCCCATGCCCCGTCGCCGTTGTGCACCTTGAGGAGCAGCCGGTTCCACCCGGCCCGGAGCTGCCCGTCGGCGAAGTCGTCGTCGAAGCGGAACCCGCGGCTCGTCGCTCGCTTCTCGAGCAGCTCTCCGTTCAGGTAGAGCGTGTGGCCGTCGTCGCTGCCCGTCCAGACGCGCACCGGCGCCGCCGCTTCCGCGTGCACGTAGGCGAGCGCGAAGGCGCAGGCGTTCTCGGGGTAGGCGAAGCCCTGGTCCCTGAGGTTGACGTAGCCGGTCGGCTCGACCTTCCCGGGCTTCCACGTGGCCGTCTCGGAGCCGACGGTCAGCGGCTTCGTGGGGTCCACGCGCACCTCGGGAGGGAGGACGACGTGCGCCGTCCGGCCCCGCGCGTGGTAGGGCCCGAGCAGGAGGAAGGAGTCGACGATCCCGAGCTCCCTGCGCCGCGTCCCCGCCTCGGCATCGTCGCCGCGGAGGACGGCGACGCGGAGCAGCGCGAACCGCGCCCGCGCGGCGACGGCGCCGGTCGCGCCCGAGTCGAGCACGTACCTCGCCGTCGCCTCCGCCTGCGCGGCGTCGCGGTCGACGAGGAAGTCGGCCCGCTTCGCGTCGGAGAGGAGCCCGTCCGCCTCGCCCGGCACGCGTGCGAAGTCGCCGCGCGACACCGGCCAGCCCCACTCGCCGAGCTGCTCCAGCGCGTCCTTGCCGTACTCGCCGGCGAGGAGGTAGCCGAAGTACCGCATGAGCTGGTGCTCCTGCTCCGGCCACGCGCCGAACTGCGCCTCGCGCATCCGGTGGAACACGCGGCGGTAGGGCGCCCAGTCGAAGGGGGCGTCGCCCGGCGGCAGGAAGCTGAACAGGAACCCCGCCGACGGCCGGTAGGGCTGGATGTCGAAGTAGCGCACGTCCCGGCCGAGGTAGAAGCGCACGAACTGGTCGCGGGCGTCGTTGATGAAGCGCTGCGCGTTCGCGGTGTCGCCGAGGAGGTCGAGCGAGAGCCCCGCCGCGAAGTCGGCGAGCCCCTCGGTGAACCCGTCGTGGAGCCAGCCGCGGCCGAAGATGCAGTGGCCGAGCTCGTGGTAGTGCAGCATGCCCGCCACGGGACGGCCGATGGCGCGGTTGCCGATCCGGATGAGCTTGCCGCCCGCGAGCCCGCCGCCGAAGTCGAAGGTCTCCTGGTAGTAGACGCAGATCCGCACGCCGTCGTGCGTGAGCGGCTGCGCGGCGAGGTCGGACTGGAAGATGTAGGCGAGGTCGAGGAGCGTGCGCTCGGCGGGCGGGATCGACGTCACGAACTCCTGCGGCCCGAGCAGGAGGAAGTGGCGCGACCTCGCCACGTCGAGCCGCTCGAACCGCTCGTCCTCGAGGACCTTCTTGACGGCGTCCTTGTCGGTCGCGGGAAGGTCGGCCGCCGCCTTGTCCTCGGCCTCCTTCCGCAGGGCGAGCGCGCGGTTCTGGATCTCCTGGTCGAAGCTCCCGAACAGCATCTCCTGGCAGATGCGCACGGTCGCGCGGTAGCGCCGCTCCTCGAGGAGCTTCGCCGCCGCCTTCAGGAGACCCTCGCCGCTCTTGTGCGCGCGCTGGACCTTCTCGACCTGCTCGAGATCCTCGGCGGTGGGGCCCTCGGTCAGCTTCCGGACGAGCGCGCGCGTCTTCGCGACCTCCGCCTTCCCGCGGTCGGTCGCCTCGCCGCCGAGCATCTCCGCGAGCACGTTCCGGAGGAGGATCGCCGCCTGGATCCGGTCCTCGCCCTCGAAGCGGTCCGCCGCAGCGCCGAAGACGCGGACCTTCTCCTCGCGGATGTAGACCGCGAGCTGGGCCTCCTCGGGGGGGGCGAGGGGGCGAGGCTCCGCCCACCCCGCCGCCACGTACCGGTCGCGGAGGCGGAGCTTCGTCGCGGTATCGGTCGCGAGGCGGATCGCCTCCTCGAAGCCGTCGAGGGCCTTCGGATGATCCCCTTCCCTAAGTGCTTGCTCAGCCTTGGCTTCCGCCTCCTCGGGGGAGGCCTCCGGCAGGAGGATCAGAAGCAGCAGCGCCGGAAGCACCGGGGGGATTCTACCGGGCCCGGATTCAGCCGATAAGGGAAGCGTGGGGTCGCCGAAGGAAACGGAACCGGTCCTCGACCGGCGCGACTATCCGCGTCTCAACGCCTCCTACAAGGTCCGGTTCGGGATCTGCGGGGGCCAGGGGCGCGAGGTGCCGGGCTTCACGAACGACGTGAGCCTCGGCGGGATCTGCTTCGTGAGCCCCGATACCGCCGCGCAGATCGGGGACCACCTGGCGGTCGAGATCACCGTCCCGGGCTTCGACGAGCCGCTCTACTTCCTCGGCGAGGTGCTCCGCGTGCGGGAGGATCCCGCGGGCACCGAGATCGCGTGCAGGTTCGACTGGCTCGGCAAGTCCGACCGGTACAAGGACAAGCTCGCGAAGCTCCTCGGCGCGCACGCGCGCGTGGAGTAGGGCCCGGGGCCCGCCCCCGGAGCCCCCCGGGATTCCCTTCGCCGCCGGGCGCCCGGATCGCACAATGGCGCCATGCCGCCGGAAATCGCGATCTTCCTCGCCTGCCTCATCATGAGCGCGTTCTTCTCCGGGTCGGAGACCGCCCTCATCGGGGCGAACCGCCTCCGGCTGCGCCACCTCGCCGGCGAGGGCGACCTCGGCGCGCGCCGCATCCTCGGCCTCGTCGAGGATCCTCGCCGCCTGCTCGCCGGCATCCTCGTCGGAAACAACATCGTGAACATCCTCGGCGCCGTCGTCATGGGGTCGTACTTCACCGAGGTCTACGGCAGCCAGAGCGCCGGCGCGGCCGTCGCGACGGTCGTGAGCACGCCCGTCCTCGTCCTGTTCGGCGAGTTCCTGCCCAAGACCATGGCCGCGGCACGTCCCATCCGATTCGCGAGATTCATCTCCGGGCCCCTCGGGGTCATCCTGCGGCTCCTCACGCCCGCGGTCTGGCCCCTCGAGGCGCTCACGCGGCCGCTCAGCACGGTCCTGCGCGGCCGCCGCGAGATCGGGCTCGCCGAGGTCCGGGCCGCGGTCGCCGAGGGCGTTCGGACCGGCACGCTCGATCGCACGCTCGCGCGCGTGCTCGAGGGGGGGCTCTCGCTCGAGTGGAAGACCGCGGGGGACATCCTCGTGCCGCGTGTCGATGTGGTCGGGGTGGGAGCGGACGCGAGCCATGCGCAGTGCCTCGAGGTCTTCCGTCGCGAGCACTACTCGCGCCTCGTCGTGACGGACGGCTCGCTCGACGCGGAGCTCGGGTACCTCGCGGCGAAGGACCTCCTGCGGCTCGGTCAGAAGGAGCTGGAGGGCTGGACCGCCCGTCGCGCGGTCCGCGAGGCCCTGCGCGTGCCGGCGACGCTCCCGCTGTGGAAGCTCCTCGCGCAGATGCGCCGCAGCGGCGTCCACCTGGCGATGGTCAAGGACGAGTACGGCGGCACGGAGGGCATCGTCACGCTCGAGGACGTGCTCGAGGAGCTGGTGGGGGAGATCCGCGACGAGCACGACGTGGAGGAGGTCCCGCCGTTCCGGGAGCTCCCGGGGGGCGCGTGGGCCGTGCGCGGCGACGTCAGCGTGCGGGCCGTGAACGAGCGCCTGAAGCTCGGCCTGCCGGCCGAGGAGGCGCGGACGCTCGGCGGCTTCTTCGCGGAGAGCCTCGGGCGCGTGCCCCGGAAAGGCGACGTGCTCACCGAGGCGCAGGTGAGGCTCGTGGCCTCGGTCGTGGAGGACAACCGGGTGATGGAGGTGCGCGTCGAGCCTCCCCCGGCGCCGGCGGCCTGAGGGAGGCCCCGGCCGCGGGCGAGCCTGCCCGTGCACAATGCACTATGCACTATGCATAGTGCCTAGTCCCCCTCCGGCGGCCGCCTCTTCCAGTTCTCGAGCGACTTGGCGAGGAGCAGGTTCACAAGCAGCCGCTGTATCGCGGAGAGGTCCTTCTCGGCGCCCTTCACGAGGTAGGCGTGCGCGAGTGCGTGGAGGACCCGCCCCTTCCCGGCCTCCGCGAGGACGACGACGTTCCGGTTGCCGCCGTAGCGCGCGCCGAGCTGCTGGCTGTCCACGAGCACCCTCCCCCGCCCCTCGACCGCGAAGAGGTAGGACTCGGTCTCGATCCACCAGCGCGCCTTCGGCTCCGGGAACACCCCCTCGAGCAGCGGGTCGCGACGGCCCGCGAGCGCCGGCCTCACCTCGATCGTCTCCTCGAACGTGGTGCGCCCGGTCCAGCGGATCGTCCTCGGCAGCGCCTGCTCCCAGACGAGGACGGCCCAGTCGGTGGACATCGCCCATGCGCCCTCGCGGATCGCCGCGCCAAGGCGCGCGAGCCCCTTCTCCGTGTAGTCGCTGCCGGCGAAGTGCCTCACCTCGCCGAAGCGGTCGCGGATGGCCTTGCCCGGCGCCGTGTCGCCCTTGAGCCCCGCCTCGTCGAGCACGCGCTCGAGCTTCGCCTGCGCCTCCTCCTCGGAGGCCCGCGGTCGCGCGGGCTCCGACGCCGGGAAGCGGCGGTCGATCAGGTGGCAGTTCAGGAGGAAGACCTTCCGCCACGGGTCCTCGAGCGGCACGTGCTCGAGCTCCGCCGGCGAGACCACCGTGTGCTCGACCCGGTGGGCCGTGAGCACCTCCTGCACGAAGTCGAAGAGCCCGCCGACCACGATGAGGTCCTCCTTCCGGAGCCCCTTCAGGAGGGTCGTGAGCTGCTTCCCCTCGCGGGCGAAAGTCCGGCGGACCTCCGTGGCCGCCTTCCGGTTCGCCTCGTCGAGACGGCTCTCGGCCGGCCCGTCCGCATCCTGGCCGAGGGCGAGCGAGGCGAGCAGGAGGGCGGCGGCGCGGCGCATGCCTAACGGCCATTCTCCCCCGGCGCGCGCACTTTTTCCGGACCGCCGGAAGGCCGCTATACTGTGGGGCTTCGAGACGGGCCTGTAGCTCAATTGGTAGAGCGCTTCGTTCGCAATGAAGAGGTCAGGAGTTCGAATCTCCTCAGGTCCACCAGCGCGCGCCCCGGGAGCCTCCTTGGCTCCGGGGCGCGCCGCCCGCGTATAGATGGGAGTTGCGGGAGGTTGCATGATCGAGGTATCCGGGCTCACGAAGTTCTACGGCGACTTCCCGGCGCTCCGGGACGTGACGTTCACGGTGCCCAAGGGCGAGATCCTCGCCTTCCTCGGGCCCAACGGCGCCGGCAAGTCGACCACGATGAAGATCCTGACCGGCTACATCTCGCCGTCGGCGGGCAGCGCGACCGTCGCCGGCACCGACGTCATCGAGCACCCGCTCGAGGTGCGCCGGCGGATCGGCTACCTGCCGGAGACGACGCCTCTCTACTACGACATGCAGGTGAACGAGTTCCTCTCGTTCACGGCCCGCCTGCGCGGCATCCCCGCATCCGAGCGGCCAGGCCGCCTCGGCTGGGTCGCGGAGATGTGCCATCTCGACACGTTCTGGAAGCGGCCGATCGGCGTCCTCTCGCGCGGCCAGAAGCAGCGCGTCGGCTTCGCGCAGGCGATCCTGCACGATCCCGAGGTGCTCATCCTCGACGAGCCCACGGCGGGCCTCGATCCGAACCAGATCCTCGACGTGCGCGCGCTCATCCGCCGCTTCTCGCAGGTGAAGACGATCGTCCTCTCGACGCACATCCTGCAGGAGGTCGACGCGCTCTCCGACCACGTGATCATCGTGAACGAGGGGCGGATCGTCGCGGACACGCGCGCGGGCGAGCTGCGTCGCGAGCACGGCAGCCTCGAGCAGGCATTCCACGTGTTGACGAAGGGGGGCGCGGGGGGAAACGGGCAGCGCGCGCGAGCCGCCCTGCCGGGAACGGGGGGGACCGATGCGTAGCGTCTTCGTACTCGCGTGGAAGGAGATCCGCCAGATCTTCCTCTCGCCGATCGCCTACACCTTCATCTCGGTCTTCGTCGTCTTCGTCACGTTCTTCTTCTTCCGCGACTTCTTCGCGATCTCGCAGGCGACGATGGACGGCTTCTTCGGCCTCTTCCCGATCGCGTTCGCGGTCGTGATCCCCGGCCTCACGATGCGGATGTGGGCGGAGGAGCGGAAGCAGGGCACGATCGAGTTCCTGCTCACCTCCCCGATCGAGACGTGGCACATCGTGCTCGCGAAGTTCCTCGCGGGCCTCGTGCTCGTCGTCCTCTGCGCCCTGATGACCCTGAAGGTCCCGCAGACGGTGAGCTCGTTCGGCCCGCTCGACTGGGGGCCCGCGATCGGCGGCTACCTCGGCTCCGTGTTCCTCGGCGCGACGTTCATCGCGGTCGGGATGTTCCTCTCCTCGTTCACGCAGGACCAGATCGTGTCGTTCCTGCTCGGCGCGATCGTGCTCCTCGCGCTCGTGCTCGTCGGCCATCCGATCGTGACCGACGAGTTCGCGCCCGGCGGCTGGATGGCCGGGTTCGCGCGCGCGGTCAGCCCGACCACGCGGTACCAGTCGATCGGCCGCGGCGTGATCGACGTGCGCGACCTCTTCTACTTCGTCGCGATGACGGGGTTCTTCCTCTACCTGAACGTCCGCGCGATCGACCTGCGGAGGTGGAGGTAGCCATGGCGCGCGAACGGCAGTTCTACCAGTACCTCGTCTCGAAGGTCGTCATCCGGACGGCCCTCCTGCTGCTCGTCCTCGTCTTCGGGCTCCTCGCCGCCCAGAACTGGGTCGCGCGCTGGGACCTTACGGAGGACAATCGCTTCTCGATCTCGCCGGCGAGCCACCGGATCGCCTCGTCGCTCCCCGATCCGCTCACGATCCGCGCCTACTTCAGCGGGCGGATCCCGGAGTGGATCGTCCCCATGCAGCGGCAGGTCTTCGACATCCTCGCGGAGTACGAGGCGCACAGCAACGGGAAGATCAAGGTCGAGCGCTACGACCCGCTCGAGAGCATGTCCGCGCGCGACGAGGCCAAGAACTACGGCGTGCAGGAGAGCCAGATCGCCGTGCGCGAGGCGACCGGCGCGTCGTGGCAGCAGGTCTACGGCGCGATCGTGCTCATCTACGGCGACCGCGCCCCGCAGGTGATCAACATCGCGGAGCGCTACCCGCAGGGCTACGAGGGCCTCTCGGTGCTCGAGAGCGAGATCTCCGGCAGGATCTACGAGCTCTCGCACGAGAAGGTGAAGATCGGGATCACCGGCTACCTGGAGCGGGAGGGCGGCGGCAACCCGATGATGGGGATGCAGCAGCCGCGTCCCGAGTTCAACGAGATCCGCGCGAAGCTCGGCGCGGGCTACGAGATCGAGGACGTCGATCTCGACCGCGAGGACCTCGATCCCGCGAAGGTGCGGCTCCTCCTCGTCATCCGTCCGCGGGAGATGACCGATGTCGCGCTCTTCCGCCTCGACCAGTACCTGATGAAGGGCGGCCGCGTGCTCTGCTTCCTCACACAGGGCGTCCTCGACCAGCAGCCGTGGGACCGGAGCTTCTCCTACCAGCCCTTCAAGACGGGCCTCGAGGGCTGGCTCGAGCACATGGGCGTCCGCGTCCCGAACGAGTTCGTCTGCCAGCTCGTCAACGCGAACGAGATCCCGGTCGAGCGCACGATGCAGACCGACATCGGCGAGATCCCGATGCGGGTCATGGTGCCCAACTGGTTCTGGCCGGTCATCGGCCTCGAGGAGGCGACCGACAAGGACAACCCCGCGGTCCAGCAGCTGAAGGCGATCGACCTCTTCTGGGCGCATCCGGTCGACATCCTCGACAACCGGCTCGATGGGAAGCACGCGACGGTCCTCGTCCGGTCCCACGCCGAGGAGTCGTGGCGCTGGAAGGACCTCCGCCGGATCGACATGCGGAGCCTCACGAAAAGCGACGGCCCGGCGAGGAGCGACCTCCAGTCGAGCTCCCTCGCAGTCGCCCTCGAAGGGTCGTTCGGCTCCTACTTCGCCGACCGGCCGGTCCCGCCCTCGCTCGCCTCCGGGCCGGGGGGGAAGGGGCCCGGGGAAGGGGGCGAGGGCGAGGAGAAGCCCGCGGAGGGCGAGAATCCCGCCGAGAAGCCCGCGGAGGGCGAGAAGCCTGCAGAGAAGCCCGCGGAGGGCGGGGAGAAGCCCGCGGGGCCCGAGGTCGTGAAGACGAGCCCCGCGACCCAGCTCGTCGTCGTCGGGAACGCGGTCTTCATCTCGGACCTCGCCCTCGGCGGGTCCGACGAGCGCTCCGAGGTCACCGCCTCGCTCGCGCTCAACCTCGTCAACTGGCTCTCCGGATCGCCGGAGCTGATCGCGCTCCGCGCGAAGCGCTATACGAACCGCGCGCTCACGGACGAGAAGCTCAAGGATGAGATCAAGTCCTGGCGCGAGGATGTGGAGAAGGGCGAGATGGAGGAGGCCACGTTCCGCACGCGCCTCGACGAGGCGCGTGAGCGGCAGAAGGCGCGCGAGAAGCGCGAGCGCTGGCTGAACGTCATCGGACCCGTCTTCGTCATCTGGCTCGTCGGCGCCGTGATCTGGGTGCTGCGCGCGGCCAACCGGGGCAAGAAGGCGGTCCTCCCGCCCCCGGAGCCCCCCCGGAGCCTCGCGGAAGGAGGTACCGACTCGTGAGCCGCGGCAACCTGCTCCTCCTCGGCGTCCTCGCCCTTGCCGTGGGCCTATGGCTCGTCGGCCGCGACTGGGCGACCGACAAGCCCACGGGGCCCGTGCCGCGCCTCTTCCCGGAGTTCAACCGCGAGGCCGCGGACACGATCGAGATCTCCGGCGGCGCCGCGGGCAGCACGTGGACGATCGCGCGCCCCGAGGGCGCGCCGTGGTCCTTCGTGTCCCTGGGCGGCTACCCCGTGAAGCGCGAGGCGGTCGAGCGCTTCCTCGACGGCGTCGCGAGCCTCCGCATGGACAACCCGGTCGGCACGAGCGCGGATCTCCGCGATCGCACGCACACCGACGGCAAGAACGGCCGCCTCGTCCGGGTGCTCCGCGCCGGCCAGCCGATGGCGGAGTTCTACGTCGGCAAGCAGCCGAAGCAGGGGTACCACGAGTTCTTCATCCGCAAGACGGACGAGGACGCGATCTACCGCACGACGACGCTGCTCGAGCGCGACCGCGGCCCGTCCATCGACCCGCACGCGCGGCCGTCCGGTTTCGAGTGGGATGCCTACGTGCAGGAGATGTCGCGCAAGTGGGTCGAACCCGGGATCTGGGACCTCGGCGACGCCGAGGTGCAGGAGATCCGGCTCCACCGCAAGGACCACTACGACGCGAGGGTGGTCAAGGAGGCGGAGGACAAGTGGAACCTCGTCGAGGAGGGGAAGGAGGCCGTCCCGGCCGACGCCGACGCGGCGGACGGCATCCTCTCCGCCGTGCGCCGGCTCTCCCTCTACGAGGTCGTCGGCAAGTACGAGGACGTGCGGCAGGAGTACGGCCTCGACAGCCCCGAGATCACGCTCCTCATGACGCTCCGCAAGAAGGCGAAGGGCCCCGCGCCCAAGGAGGGCGAGGAGAAGAAGGAAGGCGAGGAGCCGAAGGAGGAGTGGACGACCTTCACGCGGACCGTGGAGGTCGGCAAGAAGGTCACGCGGCAGCGTTACGACAGCTACTCCGACGAGATGAAGCCGGAGGACTACTACGCGATCCGCGTCGACCCGCAGCACATCGACGATCCCGAGGAGAAGCTGCGCGGGGCGTACGTCTTCCTCGTCCGCGACTACACGGCGAGCTCGCTCAGGAAGGAGCTCTCCGAGCTCCACGCGAAGCCCAAGGAGGAGGAGAAGGGGCCCGGGGAAGAGGAGGAGGGCACGATCCCCCTTCCCGGCGACTCCGGCAAGCCCCCGGACGAGAAGCCGGCCGAAGGGCAGAAGCCGGCCGACGAGAAGCCGGCCGACGAGAAGCCGGCCGACGAGAAGCCGGCCGACGAGAAGAAGCCCGAGGAGCCGAAGGACGAGGGGCCGAAGGACGAGGGCGGCGAAGGGTGCGGCTGCGGGGACGGCTCCGGCGGCGGAGTGGGTCGCGACGACGGCTAGCGGGGCTACCCTTCCCCGGGCCCCTTCCCGATCCCGTCGAGGACGGGATCCAGCAGATCCGCGTCCATCGACGACCTGAGATTCGGCGCGTAGCGCCGGATCTGCTCCAGCTCCTTCTCCTCCGCGTCCGCCGCGGGCGCCGGCAGCGCGATCCCCTCCGGGAGCTTCCTCGTCGCCGTGCGCTCCCGCCAGGCCGCCCGGAGCTCCTCGAACTCGGGAAGCGCGAGCATCTGCCGCCAGCGCCGCGCCGTCGCCCGGTACTCGGAAAACGCCATCTTGCGCTCGAGCAGCTCCTCGCGCAGCCGGCCGAGGAGGTCGTTCACCGTCTCCTTCGTGTGGAAGTCGTTCGCGGAGGGCTCCCCGACGCGCGCCGCGACGTGCCGCGCGACCTCGCCGCGCACCTCGAGCCAGACCGGGAACCGGGCGGGGTCGAGGCGCGGGGGGCCCGCATGCGGGAAGAGGTCGTCCGTCTCGAGGAGCGCCTTCGACGCCGCTTCCCGCGCCTTGTCGAGATCCTCGGCGCGGCGCGCCGCCTCCCCGAGCACGCGCAGCGAGTAGATGCCGAGGCCGCCCACGAGAACGAGGGCGACGACGCTCGCCACGAGGAGCCGTTTCACGGGCGCAGATGATAGCCGGGCACGGGAGCAACCGGCGGTTGGCGGCGGGGATAGGATCTAGGCATGGAACGCGTCGCCGTCGTCCGCGCGCTGCGCACCCCGATCGGGAAGTACCTCGGGGGCCTCTCCCCGCTCTCCGTCGCCGAGCTCGGCGCGGCGGTCGTGAAGCCGGTCCTCGAGGGGATCGACGTGCCGATCGACGAGGTGATCCTCGGCTGCGCGCGGCAGGCCGGGCAGGGGCCGAACCCCGCCCGCCAGATCGCCTTCCGCGCGGGGATCCCGGAGACGGTGCCCGCGCACACCGTCAACATGGCGTGCGCCTCCGGGCTGAAGTCGATGGCGATGGGGCACGACCTCATCCGGCTCGGCCGGGCGAAGGCGATCGTCGCGGGCGGCGTGGAGTCGATGAGCCAGGTGCCCTTCCTGCTCAAGCGGATGCGCACGGGCTACCGCCTCGGCCACGGCAAGCTGCTCGACGGCATGTACGAGGACGGCTTCCAGTGCCGGCTTGCCGACCAGCTCATGGGCGCGACCGCGGAGACGCTCGCGGAGCGGTACGGGATCCCGCGCGAGGCGCAGGACCGGTACGCGCTCGAGTCGCAGCAGAAGGCGGGGAAGGCGATCGACGCGGGCGCGTTCAAGGACGAGATGGTCCCGGTGCGCGTGGACGGGAAGACGGTCGTCGCCGCCGACGAGCACCCGCGGCCCGACACGACGATGGAGCAGCTCGGCAAGCTCCCGCCCGTCTTCAAGGAGAAGGGCACGGTGCATGCGGGCAACAGCTCGGGGATCACCGACGGCGCGGCGGCCGTCCTGCTCGTCGCGGAGTCGCTGCTCGCGAAGAAGGGGCTCGAGCCGCTCGCGTTCCTCGATGACTACGACAGCGCGGGCGTCGACCCGCGGATCATGGGCATCGGTCCGGTGCCCGCGACGAGGAAGCTCCTCGCGCGCACGGGCCTCGACCTTGCCGCCTTCGACCTCGTCGAGCTGAACGAGGCGTTCGCCGCGCAGGTGCTCGCGTGCCTCGCGGACCTGCCGATCGACCCGAGGCGGCTCAACGTGAACGGCGGCGCGATCGCGCTCGGCCACCCGATCGGCTGCACGGGCGCCCGGATCGTGGTGACGCTCCTCCACGCCATGCGGAGCCGCGGGGCGAAGCGGGGCCTCGCGACCCTCTGCGTCTCGGGAGGCCTCGGCTTCGCGGCCTCCTTCACGCGCCCGTAGGCTGCGCGGACCGCCCAGGAGGGGCGCAGGCGGGATAGAATCCCTGGATGGTCCCCCGGCTCCTCTCGATCCTCCTTCTCGTGCTGCCCGCGCTCGCGGACGGCCGCCCCGCGTGGGTCGAGGCCCGCGACGCGCTCACCGCCGCCTACTTCGACCAGCTCGACGCGGACCAGCGCGACACGTGGCTGAAGGCGCTCGGCGGCTGGGATCATCCGGAGGCGGTCACGGCGCTCGCCGAGATCGCGTCGAAGTACGGCGCCTACCTCGACCAGCTCGAGAGCAAGATCGCGGAGCGGCAGAGCAAGCTCGACCCGCTGAAGCGCCGACGCGCGCTCTCGGAGCAGGAGATCGGGATCCGGAACCACCACACGAAGGCGATGGAGAAGCTCGAGGCGGAGTTCCGGCGCGCGCGCGCGTCGGAGGATCTCCTCCTGAAGGACCTCTCGGGCTTCCGCGAGCCGCGGACGATCCAGGCCGCGCTCTCGTTCCTCGAGCGCCACGCCTCCTCGTACGTCCGCCAGCTGCTCGCCCGCGCGTGCGCGCAATGGCACGCGGCCATGGCGGACGAGAAGACCTCGTCGAAGGCGCTCGCCTCGCTCAAGAGGCTGCAGAAGGACGCGGAGCCGCCGGTGCGCGTCGCGGTGGCGCGCGCGCTCGGCGCCTTCCACCGCGAGGAGGCGTTCGCGCTCCTGCAGGCGTCCGCGAAGGACGAGGACTGGCGCGTGCGCGCGGCGGTCGTGCAGGCGCTCGCGGCGACCCGCTCGTCCGAGGGCGTCTCGCTCCTCATCGAGATGATGGCGAAGGAGCAGGGGCGCCTCAAGGACGACATCAACAACGCGCTCAAGTCGCTCACGGGCGAGGACATGGGGTTCGCCGACACGTGGGCGCGGTGGTGGGCGTCCGTGGGGAAGCAGCTCCCGCGGGAGCCGTCGAAGGGGGGGGGCGCGGGGGACCCGACCGCGCGCGCGAAGGAGGTCGCGCAGTTCTACGGCATCCCCACGCAGTCGGAGCGGATCTGCTTCATCATCGACATCTCGGGGAGCATGAACACCGAGGTGGAGCAGATGAAGAAGGGCCCGGTCACCGGCAAGAAGGAGTCGGAGATGCCGGTCGAGGGCAAGACCCGGATGGAGGTCGCGAAGAACGAGCTGAAGCGCTCCGTCAGCAACCTGCCGCAGGACAAGCTCTTCTCCGTGATCTTCTTCAACAACGCGGTGCGGACGTGGCGGCCGGACATGGAGAAGGCGACCCCGGCCGCGAAGGAGGCCCTCCGGACCGACCTCGAAGCGGTCGTCGCGGGCGGCACGACCTACACGCTCGGCGCGCTCCGCGAGGCGTTCCTGCTCGCGGGCGTCCCCGAGGCCGGCGCCGCCGCGAAGCCGAAGGAAGGGCTCAAGGTCGACACGATCTTCCTCCTCTCCGACGGCGGCCCGACGGACAACAAGATGGACGATGCGCAGCCGATGGACCCCGAGATCATCCTCGAGGCCGTGCGGCAGTGGAACCGGGACTCGGGGATCGTCATCCACACGATCGCGGTGGACACGGAGCCCGTGGGCACCTACTTCCTGAAGTCGCTCGCGTCGCAGAACGGGGGCCGGTTCGTGGAGCGCAGGAAGTAGCCCATGCGCCGCGGGCGCATCCGGATCGCCGCGGCCCGCGCCCTCGCGCTCCCCCTCCTCGCGCTCCTCCCGCTTCCCCTCGCAGCCGCGGCCGACTGGCCGGCGGCGGAGCAGAAGTTCAAGGACGCCTACCGCGACGGGGCGCCCCTCGCCCGGCGCCGGACGGCGCTCCTCGAGCTCGCGGCTTCCGACATGCCCGAGGCGGCGGACCTCCTCTTCACCGTCTGGGAGCGGCTCGAGGAGGACACGGCGCGGCTGCGGCGCGACCTCCACGAGCTGCGCGGCAAGGCGCGGGCGATGCGCGTGCGCGCGCGCACGGAGCCGGACGAGGTCGATCCCGACGCGCTCCGCGCCCTCGAGGCCCGGGAGACGGAGATGAACGGGCGGCTCGGCGGGCTCGAGCTCGAGCGGGCCGCGATCCTCGCGGGCATGCGCGGGTGGAAGGCGGCGGCGACGCTCGAGTGGCTCGCGGGCAGGGGGCTCGCGCGCGCGAGGTCGGCGGCGCTCCT
>JAKLKT010000659.1 GCA_023150495.1 Planctomycetota bacterium | reverse complement strand
CTTGCTGTCGAGCGTGAAGATGCGGTCGTGCGCCTCCGCGCGGGAGATCCCCTCCGCGATCATCTCGTCGACGATCAGCCGCGAGATGCCGACGCCGGCGGATCCGGCGCCGAGGAGCACGATGCGCTGGTCGCGCAGCCTTCCTCCGGTGAGCCGCATCGCGCCGAGGAGCCCGGCGACGGAGACGGCGGCCGTCCCCTGGATGTCGTCGTTGAACGAGCAGATCCGCTCGCGGTGCGTCTCGAGGTGGCGGAAGCTCGTGTTCTTGCCGAAGTCCTCCCACTGGAGGAGCGCGTCGGGATAGGTGCGCCTCACCGCGTCGACGAACTCGTCCACGAGCGCGAAGTAGGGGTCGCCGCGAAGGCGCGGGTGGCGCCAGCCGATGTAGAGGCGGTCGCGGAGGAGGTCGCCGTTGTCCGTCCCGACATCGAGCGAGATCGGGAGGCACGTGGAGGGGTGGATCCCCGCGCCGAGCGTGTAGAGCGCGAGCTTCCCGATCGGGATGCCCATGCCCCCGGCCCCCTGGTCGCCGATGCCGAGGATGCGCTCGTTGTCGGTGACGACGATCACCGCCGGCGGCGCGGGCGCGTTCGCGAGGACCTTGTCCATGCGGCCATGGTCCGCGGGCGTCAGGTAGAGGCCGCGCGTGCGCCGGAAGAGGTGGCTCCAGTGGCGGCACGCCTCCGCGACGACCGGCGTGTAGATGATCGGCGTCATCTCCTCCATGTGCTCCTGGAGGAGCCGGAAGAAGAGCGTCTCGTTGCTGTCCTGGAGGCGGGCGAGCGCCCGGTTCTTCGCCATGTCGCTGCCGGCCGCGAGGAAGTGCTCGTAGGCGCGGCGCAGCTGGTCCTCCATCGCGGTCACGCGCGCGGGCAGCATGCCGCGGAGGCCGAGCTCGTCGCGCTCGCGCTCGTCGAACGCCGTGCCCTTGTTGAGCAGCGGGTCGGAGAGCACGGCACGTCCGCGCTCGCGAACCGGGAGGAACCACTCGCCCTTCTCCGGATCCTCACGCGGGAGGTAGCTGTGCATCGGACCACCGATTATAGGCCCGGTGCCGAGAACCCCGCGAGGCGCTACGTGGACGCGTTGGCGAGCCGCGTCTCCTGCCTCCGGACGCGCCAGAGGCCGATCGCGAGGCTCACGACGAGGAGCGCGGCGAGCACCGCGATGCTCCCCCCCGCCGTCTCGTCCGGCGCGATGCCCTGGAGCAGCTTCCGGAGGGGCGTCGCCGCGAGCCTTCCCTCGAAGAGCCGCGTCTCGAGGAGCGCGAGGTGGTGCCACACCGACCAGCGCGAGATCCCGGTCTCCGGGAGCTTCGAGATGCCGCCCTCGAGGATGAAGCCGAGGATGAAGCCCGCGAACAGCGCGCGCGGGAGGAAGAGCCGCAGCGTCGCGAAGATCGCCGCGTAGACGAGGAACCCCGTCACCGCGATGCCCGCGGTCGCGACCGCGTCCCGCGCGGTGACCTCCACGTGATTGCCGAAGAGGTAGGCCATCACCGTGACCGTGGCCGCGAGCAGCGGCGCGAACGCCGTGACGGCGCCGAGGTACCGCGCGAGGAAGACAAGCCCCCTCCCGTGCGGGCGGGTGAAGAGATAGGTGAGCGTGCGCCCCTCGATCTCGTCGCCGAGCACCGCGACGCCGAGGAAGAGCCCCGCGAGCGGGACGACGAACTGGAACACGAACATGAGCGTCACGGCCACGAACTTCGTCGGGGAGAGGCGCGGGTCGTGCTCCACCTGGATCCACGCCAGCACGACGGGGAGCGCCGCGAGGAGGATGAGCAGGAGCCCGCGCCGGCCGAGCAGCGCGCGCGACGTCGCGTGGCCCCAGAGGAGGAGGAAGCCCCGCGCCGTCACTTGGCCACCAGGTAGCCGAAGATCGCGTCGAGGCCCATGTCCTCCGCCTCGAGCCCGTCGACCGGCAGCCCCTCCTCGAGGACGCACCGCGGCAGCCGGTCGTAGACCGCCT
>JAKLKT010000658.1 GCA_023150495.1 Planctomycetota bacterium | reverse complement strand
CCCCGGCGGAGCGCCCGCGGGAGCCCCTGCCCCCTCCTCCTCCGCGGCGGGCCGCGCCGGCGGGGGCGCCGCGGGCACGGCCGCGGGGCCGAGCTTCGCGGTCTCGAGTGCGCCGTCGAGCGACGACGCCATCGGGATCAGGCTCTTCAGCCCGAGCATCTCGAGGATGATCCCGACCTTCGGCGCGACACGCGCGAGCACGAGCGTGCCGCCCTGTTCGCGGAGCCGGTCGAAGTAGCGGATCAGCTCGCCGAAGCCCGACGAGTTGACGTAGCGGAGCTCCTCGCAGTCGAGCACGAGGGAGCGCATCCCCTGCTTCGTCGCCTCGGCCAGCCGCCGCTCGAACTTGTCGAGCGTGTGCGCGTCGATGACGCCGCCGAGATGGAGCGTCAGGATCCCGTCGGGATGCTCCGTGGCCCGGATCACGAGATCGTGCTGCACGCGCTAGCCCTCCCGCTCCCGGTACTTCGTGATCGTCACGCGGTTGCCGCGGTCGTTGAACTCCAGGCGGTCCGCGCAACGCTCCATGAGGTAGATGCCGAGGCCGCCCATGCCGCCGGAGCTGTGGCGCTGGCGCGCGAGGGAGACGGGGGCCGCGTCCGCGAGCTGCTTCCTCAGCGCGGCGTGGTCGAACCCCTTCCCCTCGTCCTCGACGGTCACGGTGATCTTCTCGCGGTCGAGCAGCATCTCGACGTCGATGCCGTGCGCGGGATCCTCGGAGGACCCGTGGATCTCCGCGTTCCGCACGCCCTCGCGGAAGGCCGTGGTGAGCCCCACGAGGTTGTCGCCACGGAAGCCGGCGTCCTTGAAGAAGACGTCGGAGACGTCGAAGGCACGGAGGATCTCCTCCTCGCGCGCGGGGAAGCGCATGTGCAGCTGCCGCTCGAACACGGCCGCCTCCTCGCTCGCCTGGGCGAGGAGCTGGTCCATCGACTGGAGGAAGGGGTGCACGGAGATCGGCTCGAACACGGCCATGTCGGAGAGGACGAGGAGGCGCTCCGGGTGGCGCAGGTCCTCGAACCGCGTGTGCAGCGTGACGATCGGGATCGTGTTCGTGGGCCAGCCGGTCTTGAGCGAGGAGACGAGGTCGTCGCGCCCCTCGAAGGAGTGGTCGCACACGAGGAGGTAGGGCCGCGAGCCGTCGAGCATGCCGCGGACGGCCTCCGGCGTCTCGACGCGCCTCACCTGCCAGCCGAGCCTCTCGAAGTGCTCGTGGAGGATCTCGCCGAACGCGCCCTCGGCGGGCATGGCGAGAAGGACGGCGGCGGTGCGCTGGACGGCGAGGCGATCGCGAAGCTCGCCGCCGACGGCCACGTCGAGGCGGCTCCGCGCGGGCGCGATCTCGGAGAAGCGCCCGGAGGGGTCGCGCGTGATGCGCGCGGGCTCGACCACGACGCCGAGGTCGAGGAGCCCGCCCATCTCGACGCGCTCGCCCGCGACGAGCGCCTCCTTGATGGACTCGAGGAATGCGGAGACGACGCGCTCCGCCGTCTCCTCGGGCACGCCGGCCCGCTGGGCCGCACGGTGGGCGAGTGCCTCGCGCGTCACCGGCGCCGCGGTCTTTTGGATCTCTTTGATCACGACCGTTTCGCCGCCGGGCTTAGGGCGGTTTCCGTCCCGACCGGCTCGCGAAACCGCCTTTCCCCGGGCGGCGCCTCAACTCAAGCTACGGCCCGCCCGGCCATCCGCCGGACGAGCGCCAAGGGAACCGCCCGGGCGCCCGAGGCAACCACGAGACGGCGAAGAGAAGAACCAGGCCGGCAAGGAGCCGAGAAGCGACGACGTTGATGAGGGCGTAGGGAGGGTCGCCGCCTTCGTTGCTCCGAGTGGAAACGTCCCGAGGAACCGCGCCCGAGCGCACCGGGCCAGAACCTTTGTCTTGTCGTAGAGCGCAGCGGGACCCTTGCGCCTTGAGCCGCACCAATCCCGCTTAGGTCAAGACGTTAGCGGGAGGCGCAGGGGGCGTCAAGAGCAAATCCAC
>JAKLKT010000657.1 GCA_023150495.1 Planctomycetota bacterium | reverse complement strand
CCGCCCGCGAGGAGGGCGGGCGGCAGGAGGGCGAGGTCGTCCTGAGGCTCATCGGGACGAAGCAGGTCGTCGACCCGAGGCTCCCCGTGCCCGTGCAGGTCATCGTGGAGTCGTCGGTCTCGCCCGCGCGCGACGTCACGCTCCCGATTTCCATGCGGATCGACGGCGAGCGCGACCACGAGACGGGCGCGACGCTCTTCCTCCCCGCGGGGGCGCCGGGGCAGGACGCGGTCGGGCTCGACCTCCGGCCGTTCATCGAGGATCTCGCACCCGGCGAGCATGTGGCGGTCGCGCGCGCGGGGCTCCTCGAGAGCAACGAGTACCGCTTCCGGATCGAGGGGCCGTCGGGCGGCGAGAGCGAGAGCCCGGAGTCGAAGCCCCCCCCGGAGCCCCCCCCGGTTCCGCAGCCGCAGGGCGGAGGGCCGCAGGAAGCGAAGCCAAGGTTCGTGGAGCCGCTGGTCAAGGGGGAGGACCAGGTCACGAAGAAGGCGAAGGTGCCGATCGAGGTGCCCGAGGGCGGCGGCGCGCAGCAGGAGAAGCCGATCGAGGAGGCGTGGCCCGAGCTGGAGCGCCGCCGCGAGGAGGCGCTGAACCGGCCGGGGCTCTCGCCCGCCGCGAGAAAGCTCGTGCGCGAGTACTTCGAGCGGCTGCGCCCGGAGGGAAAGTGATCTTCACCGCGCAGGAGATCGCGCAGCTCCGGCACCTGGAGCTCCTCGCGGCGAAGGTCGTGCGCGGGCAGCTCTCGGGCGAGCGTGCGATGCGGAAGCCGGGGCCGGGGAGCGGGTTCCGCGAGCACCGCGCCTACCACCCGGGCGACGCGCTGCGCACGGTCGACTGGCACGCGTACGCGCGGATGGACGCGCTCGTCGTGAAGGAGTTCGACGCGGAGGAGGCGCTCGACCTCGTGCTCCTGCAGGACTGCTCGGGGAGCATGGCGGGGGATGCGGCGACGTGCGCCGCGAAGGTGTGCGCGGCGCTCGGCGCGATCGCGCTCCAGCAGCTCGACCGCGTGCTCTGGATCCCGGTCGGCGGCGGGCGCGCGGCGGAGTCCTTCTCCGGCCGCGCGCGGCTCACGGACCTGCTCGAGAAGGCGGACGCGGAGGCCACTGGGCGCACGGACCTCCTCGGCACGGCACGCGCCGCGCTGCCGCGGGCCGCGCGCGGCGGCGTCGCGTTCCTCGTCTCGGACTTCTTCGACCCCAGGAGCGCGACGGCCGCGCTCACGTTCCTGCTCGGGCGGCGCTACCGCGTGAACGCGATCCTCGTCGAGGACCGCGAGGCGCTGAAGCCTCCGCCGCCCGGCCGCGTGCGGCTCGTGGACCGCGAGACCGGCGAGGCGAAGACGCTCGACGTCACGGACCTGACGGTCGCGGAGTACCGCCGCGCGCGCGAGGCGCGGATCGATGGGCTCCGCGGGTTCTGCCGGCGCGCCGGCGCGGGCTTCCAGCGCGTGCGCGCGGACCAGCCGTTCTTCGAGATCGTGCGGGCGGCGATCGCCCGCGGGTGGCTCGGCCGGTGATCGAGTTCCTCTACCCCGCCGGGTTCGCGCTCGGCCTCGCCACGGCGGGCGTGCTCGCCGCGCACCTCGTGCGGCGGCGCGCGCGGAAGCACGTCGTGCCGTTCCTGCAGCTCTGGACGGCGACGCTCGCGCTCAGGCCGGGGGGGTTCGGCGCGCGTGTGGCGCGCTGGCTCGACCTCGCGCTCGTGCTCCTCGCGTGCGCGCTGATCGCGGCGGCGGCGGGAGGGCCGCGGATCCCTGGCACGCCCGACCGCGTGCGCGACCTCGTGCTCGTGCTCGACGGCGGCGTGTCGCTCCGCGCCGGCAATCGCGCGGCGAACCTCGCGAAGGTCGCCGAGGCGGAGATCCGGCGGCGCGCGAAGGGGACGCGGTTCGCGGTGATCGGCGTCGCGGACGAGGGCGCGACGCTCTGGACGGGCGATGACGTGGGCGACGCGATCGCCGCCGTGCGCGCGCACGGGCCC
>JAKLKT010000656.1 GCA_023150495.1 Planctomycetota bacterium | reverse complement strand
GACTCGGGCGCGGCGGCGCACGCGCTCGCGCCGGCCGACCGCGCGGGGCTCCACCACCTGCTTCTCACCCACGCCCACCTGGACCACACGCTCGGAATCCCCTTCCTCCTCGGCGACGGCGCCCGGCCGCGGATCCACGGCCTCAAGCAGACGCTGGACGCGGTCCGGGACCACCTGCTCGACGGCCACATCTGGCCCGACCTGTCGGACCTCGTGAAGTGGCACGAGGTCGCGCCCGGGGCGACGCTCCGGCTCGACCCGTGGGAGATCGAGGTCGGGCCCGCGAACCACACGGTGCCGTGCGCCTCCTACCTCTGCCGGGCGCCGGGCTACGCGGTCGCGCTGGTCGGGGACACGCGGTTCGACGAGTCGGTCGCGCGCTGGGTCGCCGACCGCTCCCCGGACGCGTGCGCGGTCGAGGCGGCCTTCCCCGACGAGGTCGCCGCGATGGCGAACCGCTTCGGCCACCAGACGCCCAAGGACCTGAGGCAATGGCGCGCGCACCTCGGCCCCGACTGCGAGATCCTCGTGACCCACCTGAAGCCGCAGCACGAGGCGCAGATCCGGGCGCAGTGCGCGGCGCTCCGCGACGGGAAGCTCAGGATCCTCGCCGACGGGGAACTGCTGCGCTGATCAGGGCCCGGCGACGAAGCTGCCGGCGTAGTGGCGGACGACCGCTCCTCCCTCTGCGGCACCCGAGTCGCCGGCCTCGAAGCTGGCCGCGAGCGTCCGCGTCGCAGGGTTCCAGCGCGTGACCCGGACCGTGCCCGGGCCGACGGGCAGCCAAGTGCAGCTGAACCAGTAGACGTGGCCGAGCTCGACAACGCACGCCCCGGGACTGCCCTCGTCCGGCGCCGCGACCGCGTACTCCCCTCCCTCCTCGATGGGCGCGGGGAAACGGACGCGCACGCCGAGGATGAGGATCGGCGGGGCGGGGAGCCCGTTCTCGCGGCGGCGGCCCGCCGCCAGCTCGACCGTATGGCCTCCGTCCTCCGACCGGGAGAGCTTCGCCTCCCCGTAGTCGTAGCGCTCGTACGACTCCTGCCCCGGCGCGAGCCGCGTCGTCTCGAGGAGGTGGCCGTGCGCGCAGCCGGACACGACGGCGGAGAGGAGCAGGAGGCGCCAGGACATGACATGCATCGTAATGCCGCGCCCTGCCGTGCCGCCTCGGCGTGCTCCACGTACGGCGCCCCGGACCGACCTGCGCGCCCGAGCGGCGCCGGCACGGCTGGCACCGGTCCCTCCCCCCCGCCCCTCCCTTCCGGCGTTGGTAGGCTTACGGGCCGCGCATGGACACCACGCCGTTGACCGTCGGCACGAGCGGCCACATCGACCACGGCAAGACGCTCCTCGTCGAGCGGCTGACCGGCATGCGCGCCGACCGCCCCTACGAGCGCGAGCGGGGGATGACGATCGACATCGGCTACGCCGAGATGCGCACGGAGGACGGCCGGCGCATCGGCTTCGTCGACCTCCCCGGCCACGAGCGCTTCGTCCGCAACATGGTCGCGGGGGCCACGGGCATCGACTTGGCGCTCCTCGTCGTGGCGGCCGACGACGGCGTGATGCCGCAGACGCGCGAGCACGTGGACATCCTGTCGCTCCTCGGCGTGAAGCGCGTCCTCGTCGCGCTCAACAAGATCGACACGGTCGACGCCGAGATGCGGGAGCTCGCGCGCGAGGAGCTCCGCGAGTTCCTCGACGGGACCTGGCTCAAGGGGGCGGAGATCCTCCCCTGCTCGGCCGCGACCGGCGAAGGGGTGGACGCGCTCCGCGCGCGGATCCTCGCGCTCGTCGCGGAGACGGAGGCGAAGGAGGACCCGCGCGCCTTCTTCCTCGCGGTGCAGCGGACCTTCGCGGCGGCGGGGTTCGGCTGCATCGCGACCGGCGTCCCCGCCGCGGGCGTCGTCCGCACCGGCGACGAGCTCGAGCTGCTCCCGGCCGCGCGCCGCGTGCGCGTGCGCGCGATCGAGATCTACCACGAGCCCGCCG
>JAKLKT010000655.1 GCA_023150495.1 Planctomycetota bacterium | reverse complement strand
CTTCCGCGTACGCCGCGAATTCGCCCGCCGGGTCAACGACCTCGCCGCGAGGGAGAAGGCGCCGATCGTCGTCGTGGACATGTCGTTCCCGTCGATCGGGTTCTATTCCGACCGCCCCGTGACCATCGCCGCGGAGGAGGGCCGCCTCGCCCTCGAGGAGACCGCGTGGGGCGACAGCCCTCTCTTCCGCCCCGAGGCGGACGTCGCCACGGTCCTGCGGACCGACCGGGAGAGCGTGCTCGTCGTGAAGGAGAGGACCCTCGAGGCCCACGCGCCGGAGCGCGTCCCGGCGTTCCGGGAGGCGGGCCTCGCGGCCGTCGGCCCCGTCCGCTAGCTTCTTGGGCCAAGCGCGTGGAGGCCCCCGGCAAGGCACCTCGGACAAGGCGGCGCGGCCTCCTCGCCGCCCTCTGCCTCCTCGTCGGCTGCGCGTCGTCGTCGCGCTTCGAGAAGCTGCCCGAGCCCAGCTCCGAGCCGCAGGCCGAGATCGAGGACAGCGGCTGGTCGAAGGAGCAGAAGCTCCTCGCCGTGAACGGCGCGATGGCGCTCGCGATCGCGGCCTACGGCTTCCAGTTCTGGGACTACGGCGAGACCAACTTCCAGGTCGTGGACGAAGGGTGGTTCGGGCAGAACACCTCCTACGGCGGCGCGGACAAGCTCGGGCACGCCTATGCCGCCTACCTCACCGGGCTCGGCCTCGCGAGCCTCTACGAGAGCTGGGGCTACGACCGGGACCACGCGGATCTCTACGGCGCGATCTCCTCGATGAGCGCGTTCACGCTGATCGAGGTGGGGGACGCGTTCAGCAAGAACGGCTGGTCGACGGAGGACGTGATCGTCGACGCGGCGGGCGTGCTCTTCGCCTACTGGCGCCGCCGCGTGCCCGCGGTCGGCCGCCTCGTGGATTTCCGCGTCGAGTACATCCCGACGGAGACGCTCCTCAACGGAGACCACAGCGACATCGTGACCGACTACTCGGGATTCAAGTACCTGCTCGCCTTCAAGCTCGACGGCATCGAGAAGCTCCGGCACACGCCGCTCTCCTGGCTCGAGATCCACCTCGGCTACTACACGCGCGGCTTCGCCACCGGCGACCAGGACTACTACGACGAGAAGACGCGCCACCTCTACGCCGCGGTCGGCATCAACGTGTCGAAGCTCCTCTCGAAGGCGGGCTATCGGCGCCTCGGGAAGGTGTTAGAGTTCTACCAGGCGCCCTACACGTACGTGCCCTTCGACTGGGAGCTGCCCCAGTAGGCGCGCGGAAGGGGGGAGGGTCCGGGAACCCGTCCCCTCGCCGCCGCGGCGCAGCGCGGGCACCGCGTCACATGCCACGCGAGCACCGCAGCCGCGTAGCGCGTGAGCGGCGGGCGCGCCGCGAGAAGCCGCTCGCAGTCCCTGCAGTCCATGCCCTTCGGATGCCCCGCGGCCGCGGGTGTTTCCAGGCGTCGTGAACCGGATCCGCACCCGGCGCCGTCCATGTGGCAGGATGGAACCGGTGCGCATCGAGTCGCTGCTCGAGGACCAGGCGTGGCTTCGTGGCCTCGCCCGGAGCCTCGTCCGGGACCCGTCGCTCGCGGACGACCTCGTGCAGGAGGGCTGGCTCCGGGCTCTCACGAACCCGCCGGCCCGGCATGTCCGCTCGTGGTGGCGGGCGGTGCTCACGAGGCGGGCGATCGACCTGCGGCGCGAGGCGGCGCGGCGGCAGGCGCGCGAGGAGCGCGCCCCGGCCCCCGAAGCCCCCTCGGATGACCTGCTCGAGCGGGTCGAGCTGCAGGAAGCGGTCGCCCACGCGGTGCGAGGGCTCCCGGAGCCCTACCGCGGCGCGATCCTCCTGCGCCACTTCGAGGGTCTCCCGCCGCGGACGATCGCGAAACGCCTCGGGATCCCGGTCGAGACGGTGCGCACGCACCTGAAGCGCGCGCACGGCATGCTCCGCGACCGGCTCGACCGCGAGCGCCGCGACTGGAAGAGCGCGATGCTCCTCCTCGCGTGGC
>JAKLKT010000654.1 GCA_023150495.1 Planctomycetota bacterium | reverse complement strand
GGCCGCCCTGCCCCCGGAGGGACGGGACGGCCGCGCGGTGGCGAACCCGGGCTACGAGAGGTAGCGCCGGAGCGCATCCTCGAGGTGGTTCGCGAGGATGATCTGGAGGCTCTTCTCCGTCTCGGAGAGGAACTCGCAGAGGTCGGCCATCTTGCGCTTCGCCTCGTACTGCTCGCGGGACTTCGCGAGCACCTTGATGAGGCGGTCGATGTCGAAGATCTCCGGGTGCGATTCGCGGGAGATCCGGACGACCAGCCGCTCCCCCTGCATCTCGATCGAGTTCACCTTCGACGGCGTCAGATCGATCGGCGCGCCGGTCACGCGCGCGGTGATCCGCTTGCCCGGCAGGAAACCCTTGAATCCCCTCTTCACGACCTTGGTCTTTCGCTGGTTCGCCATGGATCCCCTTTCGGCAATCGGGGGTCTCCCGCTTGATGGGCCGATCGGGGGGGCTCCGGGGGGGTCGGGCGGCCCCCGGAGCCCCCCCGGGTACCATCGGCGGCCCGTGCCGACCATCCGCGAGGAGATCCGAACGCTCGTAAGGCTCGCCTGGCCCGTCGTGGCCGCCCAGGTGGGCCTCATGACGTTCGCCCTCGTGGACATGGCGATGCTCGGCCGGCTGGGCGCTCGCGAGATGGGCGCCGCCGCCGTCGCCGAAGCCTGCCTCTTCGGCACCATGATGGCCGCGATCGGCCTCGTCCTCGGGATCGACCCCCTCGTCTCGCAGGCCCACGGAGGCGGCCGCGGGGAGGACGCGGGGAGGGCGCTCCAGCACGGCCTCGTCGTCGCGCTCCTCGCCTCCTTTCCCGTCATGGTCGCGTGGATGAACGTCGAGCCGCTCCTCCGGCTCGGCGGGCAGGACAGCGATCTCGCGGCGCTCGGGCAGGTGTACGCGACGCCGCAGGTCTGGAGCGTCGCGCCGGGGCTCGCGTTCGTCGCGCTCCGTGCCTTCGTCCAGGGGCGCGGGATCATGACGCCGCCTCTCTGGGTGATCCTCGGCACGAACCTCCTCAACGTGATCCTCAACTGGATGCTCATCTTCGGGAACCTCGGGATGCCGGCGCTCGGGCTCGAGGGCGCGGCGATCGCGACGGGGATCTCGCGCGCGGTCATGCCGGTCGCGCTCGCGATCCTCGTCTTCGGCCGTGGCCTGCACCGGGGCGCGTGGACGCCGTGGAGCCGCGGATCCCTCGCGATCGGGAAGGCGCTCGGCATGGGGCTCCCCATCGCGATCCAGCTCGGCCTCGAGGTGTGGGCGTTCAACCTGTGCACGCTCATCGCCGGGCGGCTCGGCGCGGCGAACGTCGCGGCGCACGCGGTGGTCCTGAAGCTCGCGTCCCTCACGTTCATGGTGCCGCTCGGGATCTCGACGGCCGCGTCCACGCGCGTGGGCAACCGGATCGGCGCGGGCGACCGCCTCGGCGCGCAGCGCAGCGCGCACGTCGCCTTCGGCCTCGGCGCCGGGGTGATGGGAATCTCCGCTCTCGCGTTCGTGCTGCTGCCGCGGACGCTCGCCGGCCTCCTCACGACGAAGGCCGACGTCATCGCGATCGCGCTCACGATCTTCCCGATCGCGGCCGCGTTCCAGGTCTTCGACGGCACGCAGGTCGTGGGCAGCGGCGTCCTGCGCGGCATGGGCACGCCGCGTCCTGCGGCGATCTTCAACCTGCTCGGCTACTACGCGATCGCGCTCCCCCTCGCGTGCACGCTCGCGTTCCGCGGCGGCATGGGCCTCCCGGGCGTCTGGATCGGGCTCGCGATCGGCCTCGCGGTCGTCGCCCTGCTGATCCTCCTGTGGATCGTCTACCGCGGCCCCGCCCGCGGCGCCGCGGCGTCCGTGGCGAGCGCGAGCGCCATGAGCGCCGTCGAGTAGACGCGCCCGCCGTCCTCCCCCCACGGGTCGATCGGGTCCCACGAGCCCGTCCGCGCGCCGGCGCCCGGCGCGTGCTGGCTCCGGAGCAGCGCCGCCTCGAGCGCCGCGCGCCACCTCGTCCACGGCTC
>JAKLKT010000653.1 GCA_023150495.1 Planctomycetota bacterium | reverse complement strand
AGGAGGTCGCCGGCCGCTGGTGGATGTTCGTCAACGTCACCGCCTACGGCGCCGGGAACCGGGACGAGCTGCACCTGTATCACGCGGAGACACCGCTCGGGCCCTGGACGCCCCACGCGCGGAACCCGGTGAAGTCCGACTGCCGCGGCGCGCGCCCGGCGGGCCGGCTCTTCCGCCGCGACGGGCAGCTCTTCCGGCCGGCGCAGAACTGCGCGGGAGGCTACGGCTCGTCGATCGTGGTCCACAGGATCGACCTGCTCACGACGCAGGCCTACGTCGAGACCCAGGTGGCCGAGATCCGCCCCGACTGGGATCCCAAGGCGCGGCGTGCCCACACGATCAACCGCTGCGACGGGTTCCTCGTCCTGGACCTCCTCCGCCGGAGGAGCCGGTTCTGAAAGCCCCCGCGACCGGGGGCCCCGTTCTGCCGATGAGATATCGATGCGAACGGGAGAGGGACTCGAGGGGGACGGCGCCCCCGCGGCGACCGCGGCGCCGCCCGCCCCTCCCGCCGACTTCCGCAGGCGGGTGATCTCCGCCGTCAAGTGGTCGGCCGCGGGCAAGTTCCTCGGGCAGATGATCTCCTGGGCCGTCACGTTCTACGTGATGCGCAAGCTCGACCCGTCCGTCTACGGGCTGATGGGGATGGCGACCGTGGCGATCTCGTTCCTGATGGTCATCAACGAGCTCGGACTCGGCGCCACGCTCGTGCAGCGGCGGAACCTCGACGACAGGACGAAGCGCCAGGTCTTCGGCTTCGTCCTCGCGATGAACACGGCGCTGTTCACCGTGCTGGTCGTGTCCGCGCCGTGGATCGCCGCCTACTTCCGGGAGCCGCAGGTGGTTCCCCTGATCCGCGCGCTCGCGCTCCAGTTCCTCGTCATGTCGTTCGTCGTCGTTCCCCAGTCGATGCTCGAGCGGGAGCTGGACTTCAAGCGGCAGTCGATCATCTTCCTCATCGCCTCGCTCGCGGCGAGCGCCACCCAGATCGTCCTCGTGCACACGGGGGCGGGCGTCTGGTGTCTCGTCTGGTCGAACCTCGTCCTCGTGACCGTGCGCGCGATCGGCCTCAACATCCTCCACCCGTTCCTGAAGCTCCCGGTCCTCGCGCTGCGCGGGGCCAAAGACCTCTTCTCCTACGGCGGCGTGGTCGCCGGTTCGCGCCTGCTCTGGATGTTCTATCAGCGGGCCGACATCGTGATCGCGGGCCGCCTGCTCGGCACGACGGCCGTCGGGCTCTACCAGGCGTCGATGCACTACGCGATGCTGCCCCTCGAGAAGATGGGGATGGTCGTCAACCAGGTGACCTTCCCCGCGTTCGCGAGGATCCAGGACCAGCCCGATCTCGTGCGGCGGCACTTCCTGAAGGCGATCCGCCTGCTCTCCTTCTTCGCGGTCCCGGTCCTCTGGGGCATCTCGGCGGTCAGCCGCGAGTCCGTGGCCCTCATCCTCGGCCCCAAGTGGGACGCGATCGTCACCCCGCTGCGCCTGCTCTCGTTCGCGGCCCCCGTGAGCATGATCTCGGGGCTCCACCCGCCCCTCTACCAGGCGATCGGCCGGCCCTCCCGCGAGTTCTTCGACCTCGTGCGGTCGACGGTCGTCATGGTTCCCGCCTTCCTGATCGGCTGCCAGTGGGGACTCATCGGGCTCACGCTCGCGTGGGTCGTCGTCTACCCGGCGCTCGTCCTCTTCAACATGCGGGTCAACTACCCCCTCGTGGGGCTCCGCGTCCGCGACACGCTCGCGGCCGTCCGCACGCCGCTCCTCGCGGCCGCGGTGATGTACGTGGCGGTGAGGCTCGTGGGCCATCTGGCCGCGGACCTGCCGAACCCGCTGCTCCTCGCCCTTCTCGTCGCCGTGGGAACGGTCACGTATCCGCTCGTCGCCCTTCGCCTCTCGCCCGACCTGCGCGCGGAGGCGATGGCGCTCCTCCGCCGCTGAGCCCGGCCCGGCTTGAGGCGACCCGGTGGAGGCCGCCCCGGTCGCCGACGCCCGCGAGCGCC
>JAKLKT010000006.1 GCA_023150495.1 Planctomycetota bacterium | reverse complement strand
CAGGGAGGGGCCCGGGGAACCCGAGGCCGCGGCGCCCGCCGCGGAGGGGACCGCGGCGGAGCCCGCCCCCGAAGCCCCCCCTGGGACGTCCGCGCAGCTCGCGGAGCACACGATCCGCGTGATCGACGAGGCGGGCGCGCCGATCGCGGGCGCGTGGGTCGAGGTGCGGCGGAGCGAGCGCGACGAGGTCACCGCGAGGGCCGTGACGGACGGCCTCGGTCGCGCGACGGTGCCGCTGACGCGCGAGGACGTGCTCTTCGTCGGCGCGCGGGGGTTCATGCAGGAGCGCGTGACGAGCGCGCTGCGCCGTCAGATCGCGGAGGTCGTGCTGCGACGGGGGTACGACATCGGCGGCGTGGTCGTGGACGGCGCCGGCAACGGGATCCGGGGCGCGTCCCTGAGGCTCGTGGAGCCGTTCCTGCCCGAGCGCACGGGGTCGTCCGGACCCGGCGGGCGATTCGCGTTCGACGACGTGAACGACCTGGAGATGACGCTCCACGCGGAGGCGCCGGGGCATCCCGGGGAGACGCTGTGCGTGACGCCGGGCGACGCGGACATCCGCGTCGTGCTCACGAACCCCACGCTTGTCGCCGGCGTCGCCGGCGTGGTCGTGTTCCCGGACGGGACGGGGGCGGCGGGGGCCAAAGTCAACGCCTGGAACGCGGGCCCGGACGGGCGGTTCGTGTTGGACCCTGTCGCGCCCGGCCGACTCGAGCTCTTGGCGGCGCTCGAACGGAATGACCGCCGCTGGACGGCGAAGACGGTCGTCGAGGTCGCCTCGGACGGCACTCACGATCCGATCCGGCTCGTCCTTCAGCCCCTGCCGCGCTCGTGGATCAACGTCCGAGTCGTCGAGCGGGACGGATCGCCCGCGGGCGGGATCCTTGTCGGCAATGCCCTGATCGGCGAGACCTTCCCGAAGACGGATGCCGGGGGCCTCGCCGTGCTCGTCCTCGACGTCGCGCCGGGAACGGCGACGTCGGTCTGGGCCGTGCAGACGAGGAGGGACGGGCTCTTTCCGGGCAGGGCCGAAGCCGTCACCGGGGACCGCGACGGGCCGGAGGTGGTGCTTCGCCCGCGCGACCCGCTGCCCGTGACCGTCGTCGTGCGGGGCCCCGACGGCGCGGCGCTGCCGGCCGGCGTGACGGCGCGGGTCGACGCCCACGGCAACACCGTCGTGCGGCGCGAGCGCGATGCGGCGGTCCTCGCGGTCGACCCGTTGGCACCCGAGTTCAGCTTCACGGCGTCGGCGCCGGGATTCGCGGAGAAGTACATGCGGACGGCGCCGCCGCATGACCGCCACGTGGAGGTGCGGCTCAGCGCCACCGGGACGATCTCCTGCAGGCTCGTCGACGAGGCGGGGGTGGCGGTTCGCGAGGGCTTCGTCCACGCGTGGGTGTCCCGCGCCGGATCGTCGTCCGCCAGCGGGCCCGAGCCCGACGGCACGGTCCGGGTCGCCGAGGTGCCCACCGGCCGCGCGGTAGTGACCGCCGGCTACGACGACGGCCTGCCGCTCGCGCGGACCGAGGTCGATGTTCGCGCGGGCGAGGTGATCGACCTCGGCGCGATCGTCCTCAAGGCCCCGCGCTTTCTGACCGGGAAGGTGACCGGCGCTGACGGCCGCGCGGTCGGCGGCGCCGAGGTCTACGCGGTCGAAGGGGAGTCCGAGACGCGGGTGTTCTCCCGCTCCGACGGGACGTTCCGGATCATGGTGCCGCCGTGGTTCGACGGCTTCGTCCTCGCGACGAAGCCCGGCCACGGGAGCGTCCATCGCCGTGCGTCGGAGTCGGCGCTGCTCGATCTCGTGCTCCGGCAGGAAGGCAAGGTGCGCGTCGAGGTGCGCATGCCGCCGATCGACCGCAGGGCGAGCGGGTGGTCCTTCGCCGCGCGCGACCCCTCGACGGGGTTCCAATGGCGCCGGGTCGAGTGGAGCAAGATCGAGGGGACCACCTACCGCGTGTCGGGTTTGCCGCCGGGCCGTCTCGTCCTCATCTGCGACATCGAGCCCAGGGACGGCGAGACGGAGGTCGTGGTCGTCGCGGGCGAGACGGTCCCGGCCGTGATCGAGGTGCCGGAGTGACCCGGACCCCGAAGTCCGGGTCCGCCCGCCCCCGGTGCCTGGGCGCTGCTACTTGCGGCCGGCGAGGGGCGTACTCGGCACGAGCGCCCGCCACGGGTGGTCAAGAAGTTGCCGCGGCATCAATGCCGCACCCTGCGATCGCAAGTGGTTGCGCGTAATTCGGTTACGGCTGCCCGATCCGGAAAAGATGCGCTCAGCGGAGCGCGCCCTTCAACCATTTGGCGAAGTCGGTGGGGGTGAGGAAGCCGGATTGCCGGGCGATCTCGGCGCCGTCGAGGCCGAGGATCACGTAGGTCGGCGTGCCCTCGACGCGGTACTTCTTGGCGTCGTCCGTGCCCTTGTTGAAGCCCACGCGCGCGCAGACGAACCGCTTCGCGAGCGCGACCGTTTCGCGGTCCCTGAACGTGTACTGCTCCATCTTCGCGCACCAGGGGCACACGGGCGACCAGAACTCGAGCAGCACGGGCTTCCGCACGTTCGGCCGGCCCGCGATGTCGAGCGCGTAGCCCGCATCCTTGCCCGTGATCCAGTCGACCCGGTCGTCCGGGCTCGCCTTCGGCCGCAGCGGGTCGAGCTTCAGCTCCTTCTCCTCGGGCGTCTGCCGCTCCTTCATGATCCGGAGGAAGTAGTCCTCCTCGGTCTCCTTCGCGGGCGAGATGCGGATCATCGCCGTGCGGCCGGCGGGATCCACCGCCTTCACCTCGACCATCCACTTCTGGTCGACCGACCACGCCGGGCGCACCATCCATCGCGTGGCGTCGGTGTCGAGCAGCACGTTCTTCGGCGTCGCCGCGGGCCGGAAGGCCCAGTAGTCGCCGGTCGTGAACTGCCCGTCGCTGTCGTCGTCCACGAGCACGATCGCGTAGTCCTCCCCTTCCAGGGAGACCATCCCCTCCCGCCACCCGTCGCGCTCGACGAGGATCGCCTTGGGCGCCTCCTCCGGCTTCTCGGAGAGGAAGAAGACGACGCACGCATAGGTCTCCGTCACCTCCTTGCCGTCGACGAGGTAGGGGAGCGAGAGCCGGAGGTCGAGGAACTCGACGAGCTTCGCCTCGCTCGTCTGGAGGCCGCGGATGTTCGCCGACACGGGCGGGCCGTCGTTCGTGAGATCGAGATCGCGGTCGCGGTCGAGGTAGAGGAGGTTAAAGGGCTTTCCCTCCTCGCGGTCGAGCGCGCCGTAGTAGGGGATCCCCTTCGTCTCGCCGAGCAGGAGCCGGAAGAAGAGGGGCGCCGGGTCCTTGAACTTCGGGAGCTCCATGAGGAAACGCGGCGCGATCGACTCGACCTCGAGCTTCCTCGGGCTCGAGTAGCCGAGCTTGGCACCCGGCGTGGGGAGTCCCGGCGCGAGCGTGACCGTCACCTCCCGCGGCTCTGTCTCGTCGGCCGCGAGCGCGAGCGCGAGGAGAAGGAGGGGGGCGAGGGGGGCCAGGGCGCGCATGCATCTACTATACGCGCGCGCCGCCGTCCCTCCCGCGTGGAGAATCGGCGGCGTGACCACGATCCCGAAGGCCTCGCTGCCGCTCGCGGAGGTGATCGAGCGGCTGCGGAGCGATCCGCGCTACGCCGAGAACGTCGTCAAGTGGCGCACGCTCGAGGCGAGGCCCGCGGCCTTCGCCGACTACCCCGACTGGGTCCATCCGGACCTCCTCGCGACGCTCAAGGCGTACAAGTACGAGCGCCTCTTCACCCACCAGCGCGAGGCGAGCGACCTCGCGCGCGCCGGGAAGCACGTCTGCGTCGTCACACCCACCGCCTCCGGCAAGACGCTCTGCTACAACCTGCCCGTCCTCGACGCCATGGTGCGGAAGGAGGGGGCGCGCGCCCTCTACCTCTTCCCGACGAAGGCGCTCTCGCAGGACCAGGTCGCGGAGCTGAACGCGATCGTCGAGCGGCTGCCCGTGGGCGTCCGCGCGTTCACCTACGACGGCGACACGCCCTCGTCCACCCGCGCCGTCCTCCGCGAGACGGGCGAGATCATCGTCACGAACCCCTACATGCTCCACTCGGGGATCCTCCCGAACCACGTCAAGTGGACCGACCTCTTCCAGGGGCTGCGCTACGTGATCGTGGACGAGCTGCACGCCTACCGCGGCGTCTTCGGGAGCCACGTGGCGAACGTGTTCCGGCGGTTGCGGCGGATCGCGCGCCACTACGGGACCGATCCCGTCTTCCTCTCGTCGAGCGCGACGATCGCGAACCCCGCGGAGCACGCGCAGCGGCTCCTTGGCGTCCCGGTCGAGGTCCTCGACCGCTCGGGCGCGCCGCGCGGCGAGCGCCACTTCGCGCTCTACAACCCGCCGGTCGTGAACCGGGACCTGGGCCTCCGCGCCAACGCCCTCGAGGAGGTGCGGCGGCTTTCCGACCTCTTCGCGGGGGGCGCCGTGCAGGCGATCTACTTCGTCCGCGCGCGGCAGATGGTCGAGGTGCTCACGAAGTACCTGAAGGACCGGAACAGGACGCGGGGGTTCCCGCCGGAGACGGTCTGCGCGTACCGCGGAGGATACCTGCCGAAGCTCAGGCGCGAGATCGAGAAGGGGCTCCGCACCGGCGAGATCCACGAGGTCGTGTCGACCAACGCGCTCGAGCTCGGCGTCGACATCGGCTCGCTCGACGTCGCGGTGCTCACCGGCTACCCCGGCACGCTCGCATCGACGCTCCAGCAGTCGGGCCGCGCCGGCCGCCGCGGCGGGCTGAGCCTCGCGATCCTCGTCTGCCGCTCGACCGCGCTCGACCAGTACATCGCGGCGCACCCGGAGTACGTCTTCGAACGCCCCGAGGAGCGCGCGGTCACCGACCCCGACAACCTGATCGTCTTCGTGAGCCACCTGAAGTGCGCGGCTTTCGAGCTCCCGTTCGACGAGGGCGAGCTTTTCGGCGGCAACGCGCAGACGACCGAGGTGCTCGACTACCTCGCGCGCGAGGCCCGGATCCTCCACAAGGCGGGCGGCCGCTACCACTGGATGGCCGAGGCCTATCCCGCCGAGGACATCTCGCTCTCCGCGGCCGACGTGGACTACTTCGTCGTGATCGACGAGGAGAGAAACGTCGTCATGGCCGAGGTGGACCGCCCGGACGCGATGACGCAGATCCACGAGGGCGCGATCTACGGGCACCAGGGCGAGCAGTTCCTGATCACGCGTCTCGAGTACGACGACCGCCGCGCCTACGCGAAGCGGATCAACCCGGACTACTTCACCGAGGCCGAGGTGGACGTCGACGTCCGCGTCGTGGCCGTCGACGAGTCGAAGGAGGGGGGCCTCGGGGGCGCCCGCCTTCGCCAAGGCTACGGCGGGCAGGCCGGCGGCGCGCCGGACGGGTCGGTGCAAGGGGGGTCCGGGGGCGGGGCGCCCGCCTACGTCCTCCACCGCGGCGAGGTGGGCGTGAAGACGCTCGCGACCGTCTACAAGAAGATCAAGTTCTACACGCGCGAGAACGTCGGCGCGGGCGAGATCGCGCTCCCGCCCGAGGAGATGGAGACGACCGGCGTCTGGATGCTCCTCGAGCCCGCAGCCGCCGCCGAGCTGAACCTCTTCGATCCGCGCCACGCGGGCGGCTGGAGCGGCCTCGGCTACCTCCTCCA
Organism: Planctomycetota bacterium; assembly: GCA_023150495.1. GTDB lineage: Bacteria > Planctomycetota > PLA2 > PLA2 > PLA2 > PLA2. The sequence continues at coordinate 11,368 of JAKLKT010000006.1, read as the reverse complement.
GCACCTGCTGCCCGTGTACCTCGGCTGCGGCGTGACCGACGTGCGGAGAAAGACCGAGATCAAGAGCGCGGAGTTCGACCGCCCGTCCCTCTTCCTCTTCGACAACGTCCCGGGCGGCGTCGGCCTCGCGGAGAAGATCTACGAGCTCTGGCCCGTGCTCCTCCGCACGGCGCGCGAGTCGCTCGAGGGTTGCCCCTGCACCTCGGGCTGCCCCGCGTGCGTGGGGCCCGGCCCGACCATCGGCAACTTGGGCAAGCAGGTGGCGAAGGCTATCCTGCGCAGGTGCTCCTCCCCGTCCTCCTGACCGTCCTCGGCGCCCTCGCGCCGGTGCTGCCGGCGGTGCTCGGGTTCCCGGACCCTCCCGATTTCGTCCCTCTGGGGGCGCTCGCCCTCGCCGCCCTCTGGGGATGGCTCGCATGGCGCGGCAAGCCGGGCCGCCGCCGCCTCGTCCTCGCGTCGTTGCAGACGCTCGTCGCGGCGGGGACGGCGTACTGGATGCTCGGCTTCTCGGCGTACGACGCGTCGCCCGGCGCCCCGCGGCCCGGCGACAAGGCGCCGCTCATCACCGCCACGCGCGTGCGCGACGGCGCGCGCTTCGAGCTCGCGGCCGAGCGCGGCCACCAGGTGCTCCTCGTCTTCTTCCGCGGCAGGTGGTGACCCTTCTGCGTGCGCGAGCTCGGCGAGCTCGCGACGAGGAAGGACGCGTTCGACCGGCTCGGGATCGCCGTCTACGCGATCTCGACGCAGCCGGGCGGCCTCGCGGAGCTCCAGGAGGACCTCGGCGCGGCCGTGACGCTGCTTTCCGATCCCGAGGGCGTCGCCGTGGCCGAGTTCGGCATGGCCGAGAGGTTCGGCCTCGCCCGCGCGGGGACGTTCCTCCTCGACCGCGACGGGCGGGTGGTCCACCGGTGGCTCGCCGAGAACTACCGGAAGCGGCCGTCGCCCGACGACCTCCTCGAAAAGGCGCGTGGCTGACCTGGCGGCCCAGGGTGTGGGGGGGCTCCGGGGGACCACAACCCGTTGTGGAGGTCGCCGCTAACCCCTTGGCGCAGCCGCGCTTAGGGCGTCCCCCTCGTCCGTAGGATGGCCGTCGGATGCGCCTCGTGGAGAAGCTCCGGCGGATCGCCGCCCCGGCGGCGGACGCCCCGTCGTCGCACGGCGGCGGACGGCTGCCCGGCGAGCGCATCCATGCGGACGAGGGGCCCCTCTGGGTCCGGCGCCTCGAGGTGCCGGTCGACTTCGTGCACGGCTGCGTCCGGCTCGGCGATCTCCGTGCCGCCGTGCCCCGGGAGCTCGCGGAGGTGGCGCGCGACGAACGGCTCCACGCGTTCGACTTCGGGCGTACCGTGTTCTTCGACACCGAGACGACCTCGCTCGGCGGGGGCGTCGGGACCTACGTCTTCCTGCTCGGCGCGGGCTGGTTCGAGCGGGAGTCCTTCGTCGTCGAGCAGTACTTCCTGAGCGAGGTCACCGAGGAACGCGCGTTCCTCTCCGCGATCAACCGGCGCTTCGCGCAGTTCGAGTTCGCCGTCTCCTTCCACGGGAAGGGGTTCGACGCCCCGCGCCTCTCCGACCGGCTCTCGTTCCACCGGATGGAGCTCCGCCTGCCCGCGGTACACCTGGACCTCTGCCTCGTCGGGCGGAGCCTCTACCGCGGCGCGTTCCCCGACTGCCGCCTCCAGACCTTCGAGCGCGAGCTGGTCGGGTTCCGCCGCGCGGACGACCTCCCCGGCTCGGAGTGCCCGCGCGCCTACTTCGCCTACCTCCAGGGCGACCCCTCGTTGGCGACGCGCGTCTTCGAGCACAACCTCCACGACGTTCTCACGCTGCCGGCCGTGGCCGCCTGCTTCACGCGGGAGGTGGCCTCGCCCGCGCACCCCGTCGTCCGCTCGAACCTCGGCCTCTTCTTCGAGTCGCTCGGGCAGGACGGCCCCGCGCGCGCGCACTACGGCGCGGCGCTCGAGGGGCTCCGCGCGTCGGGCCACCCGCTCCTCTCGCGCACGCTGGAGCGGCTCGCGCTGCTCGAGCGCCGGGCCGGCCGGCACGCGGAGTCCGCGCGGCTCCTCCACGAGCGCGCCGGTCTCGAGCCGAGGAGCTTCCAGCCGCTCGAGGATCTCGCGAAGTACTACGAGCACCGGGTGCGGGATCTCACGCGGGCGGAGCAGGCGGCCCTCGAGGCGCGGCGGCACCTCCTCGAGGGAGGGATCGACGTGGATCCCGCCTCGCGGGCCCGCTTCCTCCACGCGCTCGACCACCGCCTCGCCCGCCTCCGCCGCAGGCGGCTGCCGTAGCTGTCGCGGCGGCGGCACGCGGCCCCCGCCCAGCCCCGCACGGGGTGTTTGCAAACTGGCCGGAAAGCCGTACAAGAGGGGGGGCATGGAGGTCATCCGCGACGAGATCCTCGCGGCATTCCTGAACGAGTTCCGCCCCCGGCCGCAGGGGATGTCTCCGGAGACGATCTCCGAGCGCACGGGCATCGACCGGCAGCTCCTCCCCGCCGTGCGGGAGCGCCTCTCGCGGGACGGCTTCCAGTTCGAGGACGACCCGGAGGGGCGCTGGATCCTCGTCAACAAGCCGGACCGGCTGCTGCCCTACTGGATCCGCGCGGGGCTCAAGTGCGACCGGCTCGGCAGCCAGATCTACTACCAGGACGTCGTCGCCTCCACGCAGGACATCGCCTTCGAGCTCCTCGCCGAGGGCCGGCCGCACGGCACGCTCGTCGTCGCCGACCACCAGACCGGCGGGCGCGGCAGCGCCAACCGCCCCTGGCACTCGACGCCAGGCAAGTCCCTGCTCTTCAGCCTTCTCCTCGACCTCGAGCCGCCCGGGACCTTCGTCTCCGTGCTCACGATCGCGATCGCGACGTCGCTCGCGCGGTCGATGATCGAGATCGCGGGGGTGCCCGCGAAGATCAAGTTCCCGAACGACGTGCTCGTGCGCGGGAAGAAGGTCGCCGGGATCCTGCTCGAGGTGAAGGACTACGGCAGCTCGCACAGGGTGGTCGCGGGCGTCGGCATCAACGTGAACCAGATCCGGGAGGACTTCCCGGACGAGATCCGCGAGACCGCCACCTCGCTCCGCGAGGAGCGGAAGGACAAGGAGCCCGTGCGCCGGCCCCGGCTCCTGCGCCACATCCTGCAGGACCTCGAGAAGTGGCTCGAGCGGATCCGGCAGGGCGACTTCGCCGAGCTCGAGGGCGTGTGGAACCGTTTCGCCGCGATGGAGGGCAAGGAGGTGCGCTTCCTCCGTGGCGGCGAGGAGGTGCGCGGGACGATCGTTCAGGCGAGCATCCGCGAGGGGCTGCTCGTGCGGCCGCTCGGCGGCGAGCCGAAGCGCTTCCGTCTCGAGCACATCTCGGACTTCGCGTTCGTGTGAGGCGCCGGCCCCTTCCCGGGGCCCATCCCATGTACTGGTTGAGGAGGATCCCGGCCGAGACGCGCATCGTCGTCCTGGTCGTGTTCCTCGCGCTCTTCCAGGCGGTGCTCCTCTCCGTCTTCGGCCTCGACGCGATCCGCAACGAGCGGCGGGACGCGGAGGCCCTCCTCTACGACCAGGCCCAGGCCTTCCTCCAGCGCGACGTCGTCATCCCGGCGCAGAACGCGCTCCACGAGCGCGCGGGCGGGGCGCTGCGCGTGGCGTTCGTCCAGCGCGATCCCGACTGGCGGGCGCGCCTCGCCGCAGCCGGCGAGGGCCTCTTCACCGACGCGTTCCTCGTGCGCGGCGACGGCCGCATCGAGGAGCCGGGCGGCGACCCGCTCTGGCTGCCCGACGGCCTCGCGGACCGCGCGGAGACGGATGCGAGGAAGGCAGCGAAGGCGCTGCACGACGAGTATGGCGGGCACGGGCTCGACGACGCGCAGAAGGCCGAGCGGAACCTGCGGTTCGCCGAGCTCTACCCGTTCGCGCTCGACGACCTCGGGCGCTCGCGCGCGCTGCTGCACGCGGCGGTGCCGCTGCTCGGCCCCGCGACGGCGGGGACGCTCCTGCGCGTCCGTCGCATCGGCGTGATCAACCGCCTCGCGGCGCGCGTCGGCACGGACGAGATCGACCTCTTCCTGTCGAGGGTCGACGCCGCCGCCGGCGGCGATTCCGCCTACCTCGCCGGTCGCGGGGCGCAGGACGAGCAGGCGCGCGTCCTCGCCGAGCTGCGGAAGGAGTGGCAGCACTTCCCGGCCTCGGGGACGCCGCTCCTGCACCGGAACACGCGGGCGGATCCGGACACGCCCTTCTACGTCTGGCAGGTGGGAGGTGCGGGGGATGTCGAGGTGCTTGCGGCGGACCCGCGCGAGCTGGGGCGTTTCCTCAAGGGGATCGCGGAGGCGGCGTCGGCGTGGGCGCCGGAGGGGGTGCGCCCCGAGATCCTCCTCTCGGCCCCGCCCGGCCGGCCCTCGGTGCGCATCGCGGCGATGCCCGGCTACCACGCCTCGGCCGCGATCTCCGACGCAGCGGTGCTCGAGCGGGCGAGCGACCGCGAGCGCCCCTACTGGTACATCATCCTCTTCTCCGTCGCGGGCATCCTCGCCGGCGGCCTGCTCACGGCCCGCGCCGTCATGCGCGAGGTGAAGCTCGCGAAGCTCAAGTCGGGCTTCGTGAGCAACGTCTCGCACGCCCTGAAGACGCCGCTCACGTCGGTCCGGATGTTCTCGGACATGCTGAGGAGCGGGCAGGTCAAGGACGAGGCGGAGCGGCGCGAGTGCCTGGACATCATCGCGCAGGAGACCGAGCGGCTCGGCCGGCTCATCCAGCAGGTCCTCGACTTCGGCCGCCTGGAGGCGCGTCGGCGGCCGTTCCACTGGGTGACGGGCTCGCTGGAGCCGGTCGTCCGCGCGGAGGCGGAGCGCTTCCGCCGCACCACGGGGCTCTCCCCGGAGTGCTTCGTCGTCCGGATCGCCGTCAACACCCCTCCGGTGTCGCACGACCCGGACGCCTTCGCGGAGGTCGTGAGCAACCTCCTGTCCAACGCCTACAAGTACTCCCGGCGGGAGGATCGGCACATCGAGCTGACCCTCGGGCCCGAACGACGCAACGTCGTCCTCGCCGTGGAGGACAACGGCCCCGGCGTCCCGCACCGCGAGCGGAAGCGGATCTTCGACCAGTTCTACAGGGCCGACGACCTGCTGACCCGGGAGGTCGAGGGGACCGGGCTCGGCCTCGCGATCGCGCGGCACATCGTGCGCGCGCACGGAGGGCGTATCTTCGTGGAGGACCGGACCGGGGGGGGCAGCCGCTTCGTGGCCACCTTCCCCCCCGCGGCCGGGAGTCGTGCCGCAGCGGCGGACACGCGTCTGGAGAACGGACGATGAGCGACGGCAGCCTGATCCTCGTGATCGAGGACGACCCGGCGATCCGGCTGGGCCTCCGGAAGAGCCTCGGCTTCGAGGGCTACGAGGTGCACGAGGCGGCGGACGGCGAGCGCGGGCTCGAGATGGTCTTCGAGCGGCGCCCGGACCTCGTCGTCCTCGATCTCATGCTGCCCCGCGTCAACGGCTTCGAGGTCTGCCGCACGATCCGGAAGCACGACCCGTCGATCCCGATCCTGATCCTCTCCGCGAAGGACCAGGAGGGCGACAAGCTCATGGGGTTCGATCTCGGGGCGGACGACTACGTGACGAAGCCCTTCTCGACGCGCGAGCTCGTGGCGCGCGTGAAGGCGGCGCTGCGGCGGGCCACCCCCGGCGGCGAGGGGAGCTCGTTCGAGTTCCGCCAGATGCAGGTGGACTTCCCGGGCCAGCGCGTGCTCGTGGACGGCAATCCCGTGGACGTGTCGAATCGCGAGTTCCGGCTGCTGCGCTTCCTCATCGAGAACCGCGGCCGCGTCGTGAGCCGCGACCAGATCCTCAACAAGGTCTGGGGCTACGACTACGAGGGTACGGCGAGGACGATCGACAACTTCATCAACAAGCTGCGGAGCAAGATCGAGCGCGATCCCCAGGCGCCGGAGATCATCCTCACGGTGCGCGGCGTCGGCTACAAGTTCGCGGATTGAGAGCGGGGGAGGCGCGGGAACCCGTTGGGGGACAACGGGTTGCGGCGTCGCACATGAGGGGTAGAATCGCCTTGCCTGTCGGAAGGTGCACCCACGATGGCCCCCCACCTCCCGGTCGAAGATCCCTACGACGGCGGTTCGCTCATGGACCGCTCCCTCTCCTATGTCCGGTCGAGCAAGGCGCTCCGGATCGCGCTCTGGGTGACGGCGATCGACCACGCCGCGGTGCTCGCGCTCGTCATCGCCGGGCGCATCGAGCGTCCGGAGGCGGCCGGCGTCTTCGCGCTGTTCAGCGTGCTCGCGTGGTTCTTCGCCGTCTGCATGCCGGTCATGAACCGGACGCTCCGCGCGAGGTTCGGAGAGCCGGAGACGGGCTACTGGAGCGAGCTCGTGGAGATGTTCGGCTGCGTCGTCCTCTGCGTGCAGACCGCGTTCTACACCGGCATCGTCGCCTGGGCGGCGGCGGGCGGCTTCTGAGGCCCAGGGGTCCCGCCCCTGACGCCTGTTCGTCCCCCCGGGGCCCGCCGCGCCTCGCGGCCGGAAGACTCCAGTCTCCGGCGCGCGTTGCCGAATGATTCGATAGCCGGACCCGCTCCCGGCCCAGCGTCGCCCCGCCGCCGAGGCGGGATTGTCGTGTCCGAGATGTCGTGGTCGTGTAAGCTTTATCCCACAATAGGTATGGTGCCGCCGCTCCGAGGAGGGTTCCGCATGCGCGCAGGAATTGCGCTGGCCGTGATCACGTTGTTTGCAGGCTGCGGGGCGACCCGCACCCCGCAGGTCCGGGAGACCTCGGCCGAGTTGCCGAGCCGGACTTTCATCAGCGTGCAACGCCTCGCGGACAAGCTCGACCTCGACTACCTCGGCGAGGCGGACGGCTTCATCGAGATGTCCACGGCGCCGGACTACGTCATGCTCGTCCGGGACAGCCGGAACGCGGTCATCAACGGCGAGCGCGTGGCGATGGGGCAGCCCTGCCTCCGCCGCGGGAGCGACTACGTCGTGTCGGCCGGGGACGCGGATCTCGTGACGTCGAAGCTCACCTCGCTCCGCTCGGGCCGGAGGCCCGTCGAGGCGATTCCGCTCACGATCACGCCGTCGCCGCGCCCCTCGGGCGGGCTGCCGGCGGAGTGGCAGCCTCGCGCCGGCGCGCGGGTGCGCGACTGGCAGGCGATCGTGATCCACCACGCGGCGATGCCGAGCGGCGATGCGCAGACGATCCACAGGGTGCACCTCGCGAACCCGGGCTGGGACGGCCTCGGCTACCACTTCGTGGTCGGCAACGGGACGCAGTCGGGCGACGGCGAGATCGAGGTCGGCTTCCGCTGGCGCGAGCAGCGCGAGGGCGCGCACGCCCGCGCGCGCAAGGGCGACGACAACCGCTGGAACCTGCACAGCATCGGCATCTGCCTCGTCGGGGACTTCACGACCGTGGCTCCGTCGCAGCGCCAGATGGACTCCCTCGTCCGCGTCGTGCGCGCGCTGATGGACGAGTACGGGATCCCGGCGGACGCCGTCGTGCCCCACAGCTTCGTGCACGCGACCGAGTGCCCCGGGGCCAGGTTCCCGTGGGGCCAGTTCATGTCTCGCCTGCGGTAGCTCTGCGGTCCGTGACGCGCCCGTGACCCGAGGCGGGGTATCCCTACGCCCGCCAACGAGAAGTCGGCCGGCAGGGTGAGGGCATTCCCTGAAGGAAGAGACGTCGTGGGCCGCGGCCCGGGGTCCTCCCGGGCCGTTCTCTTCCCGCACGGCACGGGAGCGGCGCGGGTGCTACCCTCAGCCGATGCCCATCGCCAAGCTCGGCAACGGCCTCGAGATCCGCTACGAGGAGCAGGGCCGCGGCGACCCGCTGCTCCTGATCATGGGGACCGGCGCCGACCACCGCTTCTGGGCCGCGCAGGTCCCCGCCTGCGCGGAGCGCTACCGGACGATCGTCTACGACTCGCGCGGCGTCGGCGGCTCCACGGTGCCGGAAGACCCGCGCACCTGCTCGATGGCCGCGATGGCAGACGACGCGGCGCATCTCCTCGACGCGCTCGGGATCGAGTCGGCCCACGTCTCCGGCCTCTCCCTCGGCTCGACGGTCGCGCAGGAGCTCGCGATCCGGCATCCCGGCAAGGTCCGGACGGCGCAGCTCCACGGCACCTGGGGCCGCTCCGACGAGTGGTTCATCCGGATGATCGAGACGCTCGAGGAGCCGGTGAAGCACGGCGACATGAGGGCGTTCATCCGCTACGCGCTCATGTGGATCACGAGCCCGACCTTCCTCGCGGAGAGCCCCGAGGCCGTGCGCGGGATGGAGGAGGCGTTCCTCGCGGCGCCGCCCGACCCGAAGGGGGTCCTCGGCCACATCCACGCGGACAAGGCGCACGACGCGCTCGACCGGCTGGGGAGGATCCGCTGCCCGGTCCTCGTGACGGCGGGCGAGATGGACGTGCAGGTGCCGCCGCGCTACGGTCGCGCGGTCGCCGACCGCATCCGGGGCGCGCGGTTCCACCTGTTCGAGGGGCCGCACGCGTCGCATCTCGCCTGCGTCGAGATGGCGGACGAGTTCAACCGCGTCACGCTCGGCTGGCTCGCGGATTCGGGGGGGCGCGGGGGGCGGTAGTGCCCCCGGAGCCCCCGCGAGTCTACGGCGCGGAGATCCCCTCGAGACCGAGGAGGAACCGCTTCCAGGAGAGCCCGCCGCCGAAGCCGCCGATCCTCCCTCCTGCCGCGAGCACGCGGTGGCAGGGGATCAGCAGAGGCAGCGGGTTGCCGCCGACCGCCTGGCCGACCGCGCGCGCGGCCTTCGGCGAGCCGACGGCCGCCGCGACCTCGCCGTACGAGCGCGTCTCGCCGAAGGGGATCCTCGCGACCGAGTCGAGCACCGCCTTCGTGAATCGCGGGAGCTCGGGCGCGACGGGCAGGTCGAGCTCCCGGAGGCGGCCCGCGAGGTAGCCCTCGATCTGGCGGCGCGCCTCGCGGTCGAGCGGCGTCGGCCGCGTGGCGTCGCGGCGCTCCCGGCCGAGGAGGACGAGCCTCACGTGGCGCCCGTCGGTAGCGAAGGAGAGCGGGCCGGCCGCGGTATCTATGGAGTCCCAGCGGACCGGATAGGATTCGGGCGGCATGGATCGCAAGGTCTTCATGGCCATCCTCCTGAGCGTGGTCATCGTAGCGCTCGTCTACCTCGCGTTCCGCCTCTTTGAGCCCTTCCTGCTGTCGATCCTCTGGGCCGCGGTCCTCGCGGCGGTCACGCATCGCGGCCACGAGCGCCTCGCGGCGAAGCTCGGCGGGAGGAACAGCCTCGCGGCGTTCCTCATGACGTTCGCCGTGTTCGCCCTGGTCGTCGCGCCCTTCGTGCTGCTCTTCATGGTGGTCCTCGGGGACATCTACGCCTTCGTGGACTCCGGCGGGCTGGGGAAGGTGCTCGACGAGGTCATGGCGTCGCCGGCGGCGGTGAAGGCGCGCGCTTGGGTCGAGGAGAGGCTCCGCGAGCCGGTCGTCGCCGAGAAGTTCGTGGCGTTTGCGCGCGAGAGAGTCGCGTCGGTCGCCTCGGGCGCGCTCGGCGCGGTGAAGTTCATGCTCGACCTGCTCTCGGGCGTGATCCTGATGCTCCTCTCCCTCTTCTTCTTCTACCGGGACGGGCCGAAGATCGTGCAGGCGTTCCGCGACCTGATCCCGATGGCGGACGCGGAACGGAACGAGATCCTCGACGACGTGAACGGCGCGATCCAGGCGTCGGTGCGCGGCGGGCTGCTCGTGGCGCTCGTGCAGGGGATCCTGGGCTTCACGATCCTCCTGATCCTCGGCGTCGCCCGCCCCGCGCTCGGCGCGGCGGCGATGGCGCTCGCGAGCTTCATCCCGCTCGTCGGGACGACGATCGTGTGGCTGCCGATGGCCCTCTGGATGGGCCTCGTCTGGGGCGAACCCGTGAAGGCGGGCGTGCTCGCGGGCTACGGCGCGATCGTGATCGGCGGCGCCGACAACCTCGTGCGGCCGATCTTCCTCGGCCGGCACATGGAGGCGCATCCGCTGATGCTCTTCCTCGGCGTGCTCGGCGGCCTCGCGCTCTTCGGCTTCGCGGGGATCGTGCTCGGCCCGATCATCGTCGCGTTCCTGAACGTGGCGGCGCGCCTGCTGCGCCGCCGCTTCGCGGCGCCGGCCGCGTGACGACCGCGTTCCCGGCCCCTGCTGAACGGGAGCGGCAAGGTCAGGCCGCTCAGCCGCCGGCGGAGCCGGTCGGCTGCAGCGGCCCGCGACTCCCTACGATTTCTTCAACTTGTCCTGCGCGAGCCTCTGCGCGGCCTCCGCGCGCGCCTTGAGGCCGGGCGTCTCGTTGGCCTTCGCCTCGGCCGGGCCGCCGCCCGTCGGCGCGATCGCCTGGTTGCCGCGCTCCATCGAGCCGACGACGCGCTCGGCGTAGTCCAGGAGCGTCTCCCAGTCGCCCGTCTTCCGGCACAGCCGGTCGAGGCCGTCGAAGGCGTCGCGGTACGCGAAGTCCGACGCCTGGAGCGACTGCGTGAAGTACTTCTTCGCCTTCTCCGCGTCGAAGTTGCAGGGGTAGAACTCGAAGAGGAGGCCCGTGTCGCTCTGGATCTGGGCGTCGGGGGAGAGTTCCGCCGCCTTCTCGTAGACCTCGCCGGAGCGCCTGATCCGCCGCCGCACCTCGGCCGGCGGGTCCCTGTCGGTCGCGCGGCGCGACGCCTCGGCCCAGTCCCGGAGGAGGAGCGCGTAGTTGTTGTGCACGTCCACGTTCCCGGGGGCGAGGGCGATCAGCTCCTCGTAGAGCTTCTCGGCGCGGTCCATGTCCTGCCTCGTCCGGATGATCCCCTCGAACCGGAACGCGGCGTCCGCGTAGTCGGGCGCGAGCTTCAGGGCCGCGCGGTAGCAGTCGAGCGCCTTGTCCCCGTCGCCGAGCCGCTCGTGCATGTGGCCGACCTGGAAGACGTAGACCGCCTTCTTGGGATCGAGGTCCCGCGCCTTTCCGTACGACTTGAGGGCCCCGTCCCAGTCGCTCTCGACGGTCTGGCAGTACGCGAAGTAGTACCAGGCGACCGGCGAGTCGGGCGCCTCCTTCACCGCTTCCGCGAGGAGCGGCTTCAGCTTCGGGTTGGACCACGAGGCCTTGCCCGCGCCGCGGTTCGCGACGTGGTAGAGCCCGCTGACGACCGGGACCTCGCTCTGGGGCCAGGCCTTGAGCGCCGCCACGTACGCCGCCTTCGCCTCGTCGAGGCGCTCCTGCGCGAGCAGCGTGTGGCCGTACCGCACGAGGTCGAGCATGTCCTTGTCGCCGAGCTTCATCGCGACGGAGTACTCGTTCTCCGCCGACTGGAACTTCGGCTTCGCGTCGCCGTGCTTGCCCTCGCGCGCGAGGGCCATGCCCTCGAGGTAGAGCATGTATGC
>JAKLKT010000652.1 GCA_023150495.1 Planctomycetota bacterium | reverse complement strand
GGAGGCCGCTCGCGATCGCGGCCGCCGCGCTGCTCCTCGCCGTCTACCTCTTCCTCAACTTCTTCCCGGCGACGCTCTCGATCCGCACCTACCCGGTCGCGGAGGTGTTCCTCGGCGAGGAGCGCCTCGGCACGACCCCGCTCGAGGCGAGCGCGCGGCCCGGCCGCTACCGCCTCGTGCTGCGGTCGAAGGGGTTCAGGGACTGGGTGGACGAGGTGCGCCTGAAGCCGGGCGGCACCTGGAGCTTCGAGCGCACGCTGATCGCGGACCCCGACGATCCGGGCGCCCGCGCGATCCTCGCCGAACGCTACGGTCTCGTGATGGCGAGCATCGAGAAGATCGAGCGCACCCGCAGCGGCGGCCCGGGCGACTGGATCGCCCCGCTCTACCCCTGCGGCAACGTCCGGCCGGGGGACGTGGACGACCTCCGGATCGACATCGGCCCCGACTGGGACGCGACGGGCACGCTGGAGATCCGGGCGCGCGGCGCGGTGCTCTACGCCGCGAAGTTCGAGCCCCGGAACCTCTCGACCGTGATGCCGGTGCCCGCGGAGGCGAAGGCCGCGCTGAAGCCCGGCGACGAGTTCGAGTGGGGCTTCTTCCCGGAGAAGGGCGAGCCCTTCGTCGCGAGATGCAGGCTCGTCGCCGACACCGGCGGCACGGAGCGGCTGGAGCGCGATCTCGAAGGCCAGGACCCCCTGCTCCTCGGCCTCTTCCGCGCGAACGCGCTCCTCGAGGAGGGGCTCCTCCTCGCCGCCTACCGCGAGGCGGACCGGCTCGCGGGCGCCCCCGGCCTCGAGAGGGAGGCGCTCGCCGTCATGCAGCACGCGCTCAAGGGAATGGGGCTCATGGACTCGGTCCTCTGGTGGGATCTCGACGAACGGATCCAGCGGGCGGGCGGCTAAGATGCCCGCATCGCGCGACCGCTCGTGATCCTCCTCGTCCCCGCCGCGCTCGCGGCGGAGGAGCCCTACCGGTTCGAGGACCCCTTCTGGAACCTCGTCTACGCGCCGGCGGGGCTCCGGAAGCTGCTCACGCCCGGCGAGCCGGCCACGATCTTCAGGGGACGCGCGGCAGGCGACGTCCACGTCGAGCTGAAGGTCCACGAGGGCGCGCCGGACGCGAAGGGGATCCGCAAGGAGATCCTCGCGAGGGCGAAGGGGGAGGGCCCGCGGGAGGGGGAGGAGCCGCGGCCGTGGCTCCTCTATACGGTACACAAATACGGTGCATTCGAGGAGGTGCACGGCCACGCGCTCTACCCCCGCGGGCCCCACTGGTTCGAGGTCCACGCGTGGGTCACGGACCGGACGCCGGACTGCGAGAAGGCGATCCGCGCGGCGCTCGACGCCCTGAAGCCGGGCGACGACCCGGGGTGCGGGATCAAGGCGCGGCAGGTCGCGGCGCTCTACGGCCGGCAGCCGCTGGACCCCGAGGTGCTGCTCGAGGCGGGCCGCCTCTACCTCGGCGAGGGCAAGCCCGCGCTCGCCGCGGGGGTGCTCCGGCGCGCAAGGACGTCGGGGAAGCTCGGGAAGAAGGAGGACGAGGCGGCGCTCCTGCTCCTCCTCGGCCTCGCGACGCTCGAGGCGGGCGCGCCCGCGGATGCGGTCCCGTGGCTCGCGGAAGCCGAGAAGGCGGCGGAGGGCGGCAAGGCGCGCGATGCCGCCTACCACCTCGCGCGGGCGGCGGCGGCGGCGGGGAAGCTCGACGAGGCGTTCGCGTCGCTCGACCGCGCCTTCGCGGAGGGGCTCGTGGTGCCCAAGGCCCGGCTCTCGAAGGAGAAGGAGCTCGAGAGCGCGCGCAAGGACCCGCGCTGGGAGGCATTCTGGCGCGCGCGGGTGGAGGGCAAGTGATCGAGCCGGTCCGGCCCCTCCGGTTCGCGAATGGCGCGCTGGAGATCCTCGACCAGACGCGGCTGCCCGCCGAGGAGGTCTGGGTCCGGCTCACGACGCCTGCGGAGGTGATCGAGGCCATCCGGAGCCTCCGCGTGCGCGGGGCGCCGGCGATCGGCGTCGCGGGGGCGT
>JAKLKT010000651.1 GCA_023150495.1 Planctomycetota bacterium | reverse complement strand
TTCCCCGCGCGCTTGCTCATCTTCTCGCCGCCGAGCGTGAGCCACCCGCAGTGTGCCCAGTGGCTCACGAAGGGCTTCCCCGTCACCGACTCGCTCTGCGCGATCTCGCACTCGTGGTGCGGGAAGATGTTGTCCGGGCCGCCGGTGTGGATGTCGAACGTGTCGCCGAGGTACTTCCTGGACATCGCCGAGCACTCGATGTGCCAGCCGGGGAAGCCCTTGCCCCACGGCGAGTCCCACTGCATCAGGTGCTTCGGATCGTGCTTCCAGAGCGCGAAGTCGTGCGGGCTCCGCTTCTCCGCGCGATCCTCGACGCGGCCCGACGCGCCCGCGTCGAGCTTCTCGACCGTGTTGCCCGAGAGCGCGCCGTAGCGCGGGAAGGAGCCGACCGAGAAGTAGACGTTGCCGTCGGCGACGTACGCGTGCCCGTTCCTCACGAGCGCCTCGATCATCGCGATCATCTCGGCGATGTGCTCGGTCGCGCGCGGGTACCGGTGCGCGTCGAGGATGCGGAGCGTCCGCCGGTCCTCGTGGAACCAGCCCTCGACCTCGCGCGCGATCTGCCACGGGTCGACCTTCCGCTGCGCCGCCTCCTTCTGGAGCTTGTCCTCGCCCGCCGCGTCGGCGACGTCGTCCTCGGTCAGGTGGCCGACGTCGGTGATGTTCATCACCTGCGTGACGCGCCAGCCGAGGAACTCGAACGTCCGGCGGAGGAGGTCGGCCGTCGCGTAGGCGCGGTAGTTCCCGAGGTGGTTCCGCCGGTAGACGGTCGGTCCGCAGTTGTACATGCGGACATGGCCCGGCTCCGCCGGCGCGAACTCCTTCACGCGCCTCGTGAGGGTGTCGTAGAGCCTCATCGCCCGGCGCGCTTCTCGATGAGGCAGACCGCTTGGGCCGCGATCCCCTCCATCCGGCCGATCGCGCCGAGGCGCTCGTTGGTCCCGAACTTCACCCCCACCGCGTCCGGCGAGATCGAGAGCGCGCCCGCGATCCGCCGCTTCATCGCGTCCCGGTAGTGCGCGAGCGGCGGCTCCTCCGCGAGCACGGTCGAATCGACGTTGACCACGCGGTAGCCCGCGCGCGCCACCATGGAGGACACCTTCCCGAGGAGGTCGATCGAGTCGGCGCCCCGGTACTCCGGGTCGTCGTTCGGGAAGTGCTGCCCGATGTCGCCGAGGCCGGCGGCCCCGAGCAGCGCGTCGCAGATCGCGTGGAGGAGGCAGTCCGCGTCGCTCCACCCCTCGAGCCCCTCGCCCTCGGGGATCTCGACCCCGCCGAGCCTCAGGGCGCGATCCGCGCCGAACCTGTGGATGTCGTACCCGATGCCGACCCGCATGCCCGAAATGCTACCCTTCCGGGGAATGGAAGCCGGGGTCATCCTCGTCGCCGCGGGCGAGGGGCGCCGCTTCGGGAGCCCGAAGGCCTTCCTCGACCTCGAGGGGCGGCCGCTCATCGAACGCGCCGCGGCGCCCTTCGCCTCGTTCCGGGACCGGGTCCTCGTGCTCCGGCGAGAGGACCTCCCGCGCGCGCGCCTGCCGGGGTGGAAGCTCGTCGCGGGCGGCCCGCGGCGCCGCGACTCTGTCGAGAACGGCCTCCGCGCCCTCGACCCGCTTACCGCGACCGTCCTCGTCCACGACGCCGCGCGCCCTCTCGCCCCGGAAGCCCTCGTGGCACGGGTGCTCGAGGCCGCCCTGCGCCATCCCGCGGTCGTCCCGGGCGTCCCGGTCGTGGACACCGTGAAGAGGGTGCGGGGCGGGGTCGTCGTCGAGACGCTGGACCGGGCGTCCCTCGTCGCGGTCCAGACGCCGCAGGCGTTCCGGACGGACCTCCTCCGGCGGGCGCTCCTCGCCGATCCCTCGGACGCGACCGACGAGGCGGCGCTTGTGGAGGGGCTCGGGGAACCCGTGGTGACGGTCCCGGGGGACCCGCGGGCCATGAAGGTGACGACCCCCGAGGATCTTGACCTCCTGCGTGCCCTCCTCCGCCCTTGCGGCAAAGGGAGGTAGTGATGCGTCCGATTCTCGTGGGTCTCGTCGTCCTCGCGGTCGCAGTGCGCGCGGCCGACGCGCAGGGCAAGGGCGGCAACGACGCCAAATGGAAGGAAGCGCTCCAGGACTACAAGGACGACATCAAGAAGAAGTCCGTGAAGTTCAAGAAGCGGGCGATCGAGGCGCTTCCGGCGGACGACGAGCGGACGATCAAGTTCATCATCGAGGAGGAGAAGCTCCTCGCGAGCAAGGACTGGTGGATCCGGATCACGGCGGCCGAGCAGCTGGGGAAGATCCGCGACCCCGACCTGCGCGCGAAGCTCCTCGCCTACGCGAAGAGCCCCGACGTGAAGATCCGCGAAGGGGTCATGGCCGCGCTCGCGATCAGCAGCGACGCCCGCCTCGACCCCCCCGTGATCCTCGAGGGGCTCAAGGACTCGTCCTGGCAGGTGCGCCGGATGGCGTGCTGGGCCGCCGGCCAGCAGCGCGTGAAGGAAGCCGTCGACCTGATGATCGACATGCTCGCCACGCCGCAGGGCAACAAGAAGGGCGAGATGCACCCGCGCGTCAGCGGCGTGCTCCTCTACAACCTCGAGGACATCACCGGGAAGACGGAGTTCGGGTTCGACGTGGACCAGTGGCGCGCCTACTGGGAGCGGAACAAGGACAAGGCGCTCCCGCCGGTCCGCCGCTTCGACGTGGGCACGTTCGGCGACGTGAAGAACATCAAGTTCAACGACACGTTCGCCCGCAGGGGCACGGGCCCGCTGATGATCGTGATGCCGCTCCAGCACCGGACGACGCTCTACTACATGCCCTACTTCAGCCAGTGGAGCTTCTTCCGGCCGCTCTACGTCAACCTCCCCCCGCTCTCGTCCTTCCCGAACGTGGCGCGCGACCAGGGCGACGTGATCTACCCGGTCGACCTCCTCGTGGACGCGTTCGAGGAGATGCGCAAGAAGTACGGCGTCGAGCAGATGGTGCTCCTCGGCCACGGCCTCACCGCCTGGGTCGCCGCCAAGTACGCGCAGAAGTTCCCGGACCGCGTGCAGGGCATCGTGCTCCTCGATCCGTACGCGACGAACGAGACGTTCAGCAAGGCGATCGACGCGGCGCTCCGGAGCGGCGACCCGGACGCGGAGTTCTGGGGCAAGGTCAGCCGGCGCGAGATCAAGCCGGCTTCGAGCCTCGAGGGCGAGCAGTACGACTACACGCGCTGCAACTGGTACCTCGACGCCAAGAACCGCGACGACATCGAGATGGGCATCCTCCGCAAGGTGTGGAACGACCCGGACGGCGAGGACATCGTGATCCCGCAGTTCGACATCCGCGGGGAGGACACCTCGCGGACCCCGGCGCTCATCTACCTGCCCGGCAAGGACAACGAGCTCATGGCCTTCGAGGACATGGGACGCCTCCAGCGCTACTACCCGAAGAACGTGGTCGTGAAGGGCGGCGGCAAGTTCGCCTACATGCCCTTCATGGAGGCGCCGGAGATGTTCGAGCAGGGCCTCCGCACCTTCTTCGACAAGAAGGTGGACGTCGCCCCGCCCGGCGCGGGCATGGCGGGCAAGTAGGCCGGAGACGCCGGTCCCAGCCGCCGCGGGGACCGACGCCCCCCTCTGGTAGAAGGGGTCGATGCTCATCCTGGGCCTCGACCCCGGCACCCGCGTCGCCGGCTACGGCCTCGTCGAGGCGGCCGGATCGAAGCTCCGCTTCGTGGGGATGGGCGTGCTGACGGCCCCCGCCTCCGCCCCGGTCGAGGAGCGCCTCGCGACGATCGCCCGGGCCCTCCGCCAGGTGGT
>JAKLKT010000650.1 GCA_023150495.1 Planctomycetota bacterium | reverse complement strand
TGGCCCTCGGCGTCCCCCGGGGCCGGCCCCCGGGCCCCCCCCGCATCCGACAGGGCGAGGTCCGTGCCGCGCAGCGCGCGCGCGAGGAGCGGCGCGACCGCCGCGTGGAGCCACTGGGGGTCGCGCCAGCGGATCTCCGCCTTCGCCGGGTGGACGTTGACGTCGATCGTCGCCGGATCGACCTCGAGGAAGAGGAAGGCGACCGGGTAGCGCCCGCCGTGCATCGCGTCGCGGTAGGCATCCTTCACCACGCGGAGGAGGATCCGGTCGCGGACGTACCGCCCGTTGACGAAGAAGTGGAGGTCCCTCGCGTTCGGCCGCGTCTCCGAAGGGGGCCCGAGGTACGCCTCGACCCCGTTCCCGCTCACCTGGAGCAGCCGGCCCTCGAGCTCCCGGCCGTAGAGCGCGCGGAGGCGCGCGCGGCGATCCTCGCCCGGCGCCACGCGGAGCCGCTCCTCGCCGTCGTGGACGAGGCGGAACCCGACTTCCGGGAAGGCGAGCGCGAAGCAGCGAAGGAGCTCCTCGACGTGGCCGAGCTCCGTCCGCGGGCTGCGGAGGAAGCGCGCGCGGGCGGGCGTGTTGAAGAAGAGGTTCCGGACGGCCACGTCCGTGCCCGGCGCGGCGGCCGCGGCGCGGACCTCCGACAGGACGCCTCCCTCGTCCGCGATCTCGAACCCGGCCTCCGCGCCGCGCTCGCGGGAGAGGATCCTCGCCTGCGACACGGCCCCGATCGACGCGAGCGCCTCCCCGCGGAAACCGAGCGTCGCGATGCTCTCGAGGTCGTCCACGTCCGCGAGCTTGCTCGTGGCGTGGGGCAGGAACGCGAGCGGCAGGTCGTCGCGGGCGATGCCGCTCCCGTCGTCCACCACGCGCACGAGGCGCGTGCCCCCGCGCTCGACGTGCACCTCCACGCGGGTCGCGTGGGCGTCGAGCGCGTTCTCGACGAGCTCCTTCACGACGGAGGCCGGCCGCTCCACGACCTCCCCCGCCGCGATCTTGTTCGCGACGTGGGGGTCGAGGACGCGGATCACGGGGCGGCTCTTCGTCTTCCCGATCACGGCCCGCCATCTTCCGCGAGCCCACCGACATCGTCCCAGCGCAGGAACTCGTCCATCTGCTCGAGGGAGACGAGGAGGCTCGGCATCCAGGGGGGCGGCTCCGGCAGGCGCGCGAGGTGGCGCCGGAGGAGCGCCGCGAGGAGCCGGGCCTCCCGGCGGCCGAGGAGGAGGCGGGCCTCCCCGGAGGGGAAGGCCGGCGGCTCGACGCAGCGGCCTGCCCCGCACATCCAGCGGAGCGACAGGGCGAGCAGCGCGTGGCCGGCGCCGACGAGGTGGAGACCCGCGGTCTCCACGGGGACACGGGGGCCCGCGGAGCGCGGGTCCTCGACGAAGTAGTCGGCGGAGCCCTCGGGGTGCTCGACGAGCTTCAGCCCGAAGGGGTCCACCGTGCCGAGCTCCTTGAGCTCGAGCTTCAACTCGGGACGACGTTTCCTCACACTCCTTAGTCGGAAGGAGGTGTCACCCGAGGAGGGAGAGAACGAGCCTTTCGAGCACCTCGCGGCCGCTTGCCGAGCCGTTTCCCTTGAGCGCGGCGTCGGCTTCGGCGAAATTCCCATGGCGCGAGACGAGGGTGTCCAGGCGGTGCTTCCTCGCCCGCGGCACGAAGAAGGAGACCTGCTTCGGCGAGCAGCCGGCCTTCCTCGCGGCCTCCTCCTCGCTCACCCCGAACTTGCGGTGGAGGTGGTAGCGGAGGAGCTTCACGTACGCCCGGTGCATGTGGTCGAGGAGGATCGCCGCCACGGCCCCCTCCTCCGACACGACGTCCTCGCTGATCCGGATCCCCTCCTCGAAGGCGGCCGCGATCGCCGCGAGGGCGGCGCGGAGATCCCCGTCCTCCAGCGCGTTGCCGGGCTCGAAGATCGCCGGGCTGCGGTGGTCCTCCGTCGAGCCCTCGATATCCTCCGGCCGCAGGAACGTCCGCGGCGCGATCTGCTCGCGCAGCCGCGCGAGCGCCGCGTCGAGGAGCC
>JAKLKT010000649.1 GCA_023150495.1 Planctomycetota bacterium | reverse complement strand
CCTCGCCCTCCCCGGCGCCCTCGGGCGGGGCCTCGCGGCCCGCGCGCGCCGCGCCCTCGAGGTTGAACCGCATCTCCGCGGTGCCGATCTGGACGACGTCGCCGTGGCCGAGCCACGCCTTGTTCCGGAACTCGCCGTTCACCCGCGTGCCGTTCTTGCTCTCGAGGTCGACGAGCTTCCAGCGCGACCCGACGCGCTCGATCCGGAAGTGCTCCTTGCTCGCCTTCGCGTCCTCGAGGTCGACGTCGTTCGTGTCGCCGCGGCCGACCGTCGCCGCATCCAGCTCGATCTGGAACGTGTACTCGCGGCCGCCGTCACGGATGCGCAGGTTGGGCACTTCAATCACCGTCCTCGTAGTCGAGCCCCTCGTCCCCGGCCGGGGACTCCCCCTCCCCCGGAGCCCCCTCCCCCTCCCACGGGACGCCCTCGTCCTCGATGGCGGGCGGCGCCGGCGTGTCCTTGCTCCACTTCGGCGCCTGGCCGTAGTTCTGCGTCATGAGGCTCCCGTAGTGGCCGGTGCCCATCTCCGTCCACGGGGGCATGAGGATGTTCCTGTGGTGCCCGCTCGAGTGGCACCAGCCGATGTGCGCGCCCACGGGGTTCGTCTGGCCCTGGATGCAGTTCTCCGAGACGCCGAAGTCGTAGCCCTGGAGCTTCATCCGCTCCCAGGGCGTCTTCCTCCCGGGCGTCGGGCTGAAGTGGCCGAAGTAGCCGAGCCTCGACATCTCCTCGCAGTGGCCGCGCGAGGAGAGGACGAGCTTCTCGGCGATGCGCACCGGCTGGCGGCCGAACATGATGCGGTAGAGGTTCGTCACGCGCACCTGCTCGCGCTCGGTCTCGGTGATGTCCCCCTTGACCGTCGGGTTCCACTCCATGACCTCGCGGGTGTAGGCGAGCAGCTCGCGCTCCTCGGGCGTGCGGTAGAAGGTCTGGAGGTCGAACTTCCGCCCGACGTAGGAGCGCAGGAACCCGATCTCCCCCGCCTTCTCGTCCACGTCGACGAGGAATCGGCTCAGACCCGCGGCCGCCTCCTCGAACTGCTTCAGCGCGCGGTCGAGCTCCGCGGAAGCCTTCACGGAGACGGTCGTCCGGTCCCCCCAGATCTCCTCGACGGCCTGCACCCGCCGGTCGACCTCCTGCTGCACCTTCTGGTACTCGCCATCGCGGCCGGTCCCGCGGTAGGGATAGAAGTACTTCTGCTCGTCGAAGATGAGATCGAGCGCGAACGTGCGCGCTGCGTCGAGCTCGTCCTTGCGCTTCCTGAGCTTCTCGAGCTTGCCGAACGCGGCATCGCCGCGGATCGCCCCGTAGGCCCTCTCGAGCTGGGCCGTGAGCGCCGCGATCTGCTGCTCCTCCTGACGGCGCAGGAACTCCTTGCGAAGGAGGAGTTCGCCCTCGTGGACGACGTAGCCGCCCTCGGGCAAGGGCTCCTTCCGGACGCGCGCCGACACGAACGCGTCGACGGCGGGCCGCGCCGCCTCGTCCTCGTAGGCACGCGCGAGCGCCGCGATCATGTCGGGCGGCGAGCCGACCGCGTGCGCGACGGCCGCCTGGCCGAGCCAGCCGCGAGGGACGCCGCCGGCATGGACCTCGAGCAGCGCGAGGTGGAGCTCCGCGGGCATCGCGGCCCACGCGAAGTCCTGCTCCTCGCCCCTGCTCGCGACCTTCACGCCCTCCGCGCCGCCGGCGATCACCCGCCAGCGCTTCCGGAGCTGGCCCTTCGGCAGGTCGCCCTTGGAGAGCGCCGCGACGGTCGCCGCCTGGAGCGCCGCCGCCGCCTCGCACTCGCCCGCGCGGGCGTCGAGCTCCTTGAGCCCGGGGTCGGACTGCTTCCGCGCCTCCTCCGCGAGCGCGCGCAGCCCAGCCGCGGCGCCCGCGAAGTCCCGCTGCTGGAACGTCGCGAGGAGCGTCGCCACCTTCTGGAGCGCGTCGACCCGGACGAGGCTCTGCGCGGGCGGGAGCGCCGAGGGGCCGGCCTTGAGCGCGCGCTCGAGCGCGTCGAGCCGGTCGCGGAGGCTCCCGTCGACGCCCGTCCCCTTGAAGCGCG
>JAKLKT010000648.1 GCA_023150495.1 Planctomycetota bacterium | reverse complement strand
GAGGTTCATGCGGACGGCGTTGCGCGTCGAGCCGAGGACGTAGGCGATCTCCTCGTAGGAGAGCCCCTGGTCGGCGCGGAGCAGGAGCGTCGCGCGCTGCACCGGCGGCAGCTCCTCGATCGCCCGGCGGATGGCGACATCGAGCTCCTGCGCCGCGGCTTCCGCCTGCGGGTCGCGGACGGCGGCCGGCAGGTGTTCCCGGACCTCCTCGGCCGGGCGGCGCCGCCGGAGGAAGTCGAGGGCGCGGTGGACGAGGATGCGGCAAACCCAGGTGCGGAAACGGGACTCCCCCTTGAAGCCCGGGAGCTTCCGCCACGCCTTCAGGGCCGCGTCCTGCGCGATGTCCTCGGCGTCGTGGCGGTCGCCGACGAGCCGGAGCGCGAGCCGCTCGAGGGCGGGCGCGGACTCCCGGAGGAGCGCCGCGAACGCGGCCGCGTCGCCCCCGCGGGAGGCGTCGAGAAGGAGCCTCTCCCGCTGGGACATCGCCTCGCCGCCGTTGCTCACGCGCTTCCTCTACCCTAGAGACGCGGCCGGCGCGAGGGTGGTCAGGTCGGGCCTACCGCCGCACCTCCCAGGTCAGCAGTCCGGGGGACTCGACGCGGTCCCGGAACGCCTCCGGGAGCTCGGCCTCGATCACGACCGCGCCGACGGCTCGGCGGATGAGCAGCGGCCGCCCGGTGAACGGGTTCTCGAGCTCGGGGAGCGGGTCCCCTGCGGAGGCGGCGAGCGCGGTCTCGGCCAGCCGCTGGAACGCGATCGCCTCGAGCATGCGGACGCCGACGATCCCCGTGATCCGGTCCAGTCCCGGCGTCGTCCGGAGGAGCTTGCGGAGCCCGGCTTCCGTGCGCGCGCTCTCGATCGCCGAGGTCCACGCGTCCATGGCCGCGATGCTCGACCAGTAGAGGATCGGGCGCGCGTACCACCGGCAGGTCCAGGGCGTCTCGAAAACGGTCTCCAGCCGCGTCAGCTTGGGCTCGATTTCCGCCGGGACATCGCCGAGCTTCTCCCTGACCTTCTGGAGCGACTCCCGCACGCCCTCGTTGGGGTCCACGCCCCTTCGTATCTTCCCGGTGACCTCTGCGAGCGATCGGAGAGAGTTCGCGCACTGGAAGCGGAAGAGGGCGAGCGGATCCTCGGCCGCGAGCATCTCGCGCCACGCGCTCGCATAGGGCGCCGCCCGACGCGCATCCGTCGACAGCACGTGGCGCACGACCCCGAGCGCTTCCCGCACGACCTCGTGCCGGTTGAGCGGATCGGATGCGTCGCGGATGCGCCACTTCGTGCCGAGGCGCAGCAGGAGGTCGCCCGACTCCGCCGCGCGGTCCGGAAGGAGTCGCGCCCGGAACGGGAGCATGTTCGTCGCGAAGCGGCGGATGTCTTCCGCCTCCGACCAGGCGGTCGGGAACTGGACCGCTGTCCGCTCCAGCGCGGCTGCGAGCGCCGCGACGAAAGGGTCGAGCGACGGCAGCGCGCTCCGCATCTCCTCTCTCTCCCGTTCGTAGCCGTCGAAGGGCTTCTCCCCGTCTTCCGAGGGTGGCGGGATGCAGATTCGCTCGAAGTTGTCCGGGTCGTAGGCCCACGCGAGGGCGTACATCGCGTGCTCCTCCGGCACCTGATCGAGGGCCGCGGCCGCATCGGCGAAGAGGGGCACGGCGTTCTCGTCCGGGGGGATGTCCGCGGCGCGGCGCTCGAGGTCCGCGAACGCCTCGGACGCGCGGAACGCCGCCATCCTCCCGTCGAAGCGGGAGGAGAGCACGCTGCCGGCGAGAGCGTAGGCGCCGATCAGGGCAAGGGTCCCGAGCGCGACCCAGCGGAGCCGGCGCAGCACAGAGAAGAGTCTACCCGCCGGCGGGGCCCGCCATTCGGAGGATCGCCGCGCGGAGCTTCCGGTGGCCGTCGAAGAGGCGGACGAAGTCGGACTCCCGCCGCCCGCCCTTCGCGCGGACGGCCGCGACCGCCGCGCGCCGCTCCGCCGCCGTCCACCGCTCGACGCCCTCCGCGGCGAGGAGGAGCGGCGCCCAACGGGACCACGCGAGGCGCTCGTCGCGCGT
>JAKLKT010000647.1 GCA_023150495.1 Planctomycetota bacterium | reverse complement strand
CATGGACGCGGAGATCCAGGGCTGCATCGCGGACGACGGCACGGAGATGCGCGACCGCATGCGGCGCCACAGCTCCGAGGACACCGCGCTCCGGATCCTCTTCCGCATGCTCGCCGAGGCGCCCGACGAGGAGCAGTACCGCCAGCGGCGGCGCCTCCTGCTCCAGGCGGTGCGCGACCCGCGGTTCTTCACGGGCGAGCTCATCCACGTCATTCGCCGGCTCCTCGACAAGGACAAGAAGGACTGGGGGTTCGAGCGCGGCGCGGAGCTCGCGCAGAGCGTCATCGCCTACGTGAACGACGCTGCGGCCGTCACGCAGCTCCTGGCCTCGATCCCGCTCGTCCCCGAGGTGGCGAAGGGGGTGCTCGCATCCCTCGCCGCGCGCGAGGACGCGCTCCCCCTCCTCGGCCGCCTCCTCACCTCGCAGCTCCCCTCCACCATCGCGGCCGACCTCCCGCGCGTCTTCCTCGATCTCGCGGAGGCCGACCCGCGGAGGTTCGCGCAGTGGGCGCTCCAGGATCGCGCCTCGCTCCTCCGGCCGAGCGTCGTCCGCATCCTCATCGAGAGCTCGTCGGGCCTGCTCGCGCCCGTCTGCGAGCGGCTCCTCCTCGAGCGGCAGGCGCACGACCGGAAGAAGCTCCTCCACCTCCTCGGCTCCAACGGGAGCGAAGCGGCGCTCCGGCTACTGGCGCGCGCGGTGCGCGCGTGCGGCCCGGGCGTCGCTCCGGAGGCGCTGCACGCGCTCGGGCGATTCCCCCACCCGCTCGCGCTCGAGGTCCTGCGCGAGGTGGTCGAGCGGAACAACCGCGACGATCTCGACCTCGAGGAGGTCGAGGCCGCGATCCACAGCATCCACGCGCTCGGATTCAAGGAGGCGCACGCCTTCCTCTGGGAGGTCGTGCAGTCGCGGCGGTCGCTCTTCTCCTACGCCTACGTGCGGCCCGTGCGCGTGGTCGCCGAGAGCGTGCTCCAGGGAGGGGTCCGCCGATGAGCGACCTGGACAAGCGCGTCCGCGACGTCGAGCGGGCCGAGGAGCTCGTCCGCTGCCTCGCCGCCGCGCTCTCCGCGCGCCGCATCTACTCGCACGAGCACCCTCGGGTGAAGAAGGCGGTGCGCACCTTCGTCTCGGCGATCCGCGCGCCCGCCGTCGGGCAGCCGCAGATCTGCGTGACCGTGACCGGCCACACGCTCGAGTACGAGGGCATGCCGATCACGGACAACACGGCGACCCTCCGGCTCGCCATGTGCCTCGAGGAGATCCGCTGCTCCGGCGTCGAGTTCGGCACCGGACTCACGCCCGAGTCGGCGGCGGACTTCCTCGAGGTGCTGCTGCGCGGGGAGCCGATCCCCGCCGAGGGGATGCGGCTGCCGGGCGTCCAGCTCTTCCCCTGGACCAAGGAGGAGGAGGAGGAGGAGGGCGAGTTCCCGCCGCTGCCCGAGTTCGACGTCCCGCTCCTCGTCTACCGCGCGGCGCTCGACGTGCTCGACCAGACGATGGAGCAGGCCGGAGCGAAAAACGACATCGCGATGGACGACATCGAGGAGGTCGCGCTCTGGACCGCCGAGGAGTCCTTCTCCCGCGGCGCCCAGATGGTCGCGCCGACGCAGGTCGTGCGGCAGGACAAGCACACATGGCAGCACTCGGTCAACGTCTTCCTGATCTCGACCGCGGTGCTCCAGCCCTTCGCCAAGGACCCGCGCGAGCTGGCCCGTTTCGGCCAGGCGGCGTTCCTCCACGACATCGGGAAGAGCCGCATCCCGCGCGAGATCCTGCAGAAGCTCATGCAGCGGCACACGGAGTTCGGGGTCGAGATCCTCGCCTCGTGCCCCGACGTGGATCCGCTCGCGCTCGAGGTCGCCTACTGCCACCACATGCGCGACGGCGGCCACGGCTACCCGAAGCCCTTCGAGGGGATCCGGCCCGGCCCGGTCTCCGACGTCGTCCAGGTCGTGGACATGTTCGAGGCGCTGACGGCGCCGCGCCCTTACAAGGGCGGGCTCGACGTGGCGGAGGCGCTGAAGACGATCCTCAAGACGCCCGGGATGCAGACGAAGCGCGGCGCGATGGGGCTCCTCGTGCGGCGGCTCACGCTCGCGCCGCCGGGCTCGGAGGTGGTCCTCGAGACGGGCGAGCACGCGATCGTGCTCCACACGCACGACGACGAGCCGCTGCGCCCTCTCGTGCGCTTCATCACCGACGTGAAGGGTGTCCCGATCGACAAGCCCTTCGACGCCGACCTCCGGCAGTACGGCGTGCAGGGAAGCAGGAGCCCGATCCGCAAGGTGCTCCTGAAGCCCGCCTACAAGGCCCTGTAGCGAAGAGGTCCGGGGGGGCTCCGGGGGCCGCGCTGCCCCCATCGCGGCACGGAGCCGAGAAACCGTGCTAGACTCGTTCCGTGCGGCATGCCGCGGCGATCCTCCTCCTCGCCCTCCCTGCTGCCGCGCTGCCGCCGCTCTCGCCCGGGTTCGCGCGGCTGAAGGAGCTGCGGCGGCAGATCGACGTCCGCGCCGCCGAGCTCCGCGAGCAGGAGGCGTTCGACAGGAAGCCGCGCGAGGAGCGGATGCTCCTCACCTTCCGCAAGGAGGGCGAGTTCGAGGGCAAGGCGCTCTCGGCGAGGCAGGTCGTCGAGGCGTGCCTCCGGTGGGACGAGGTCGACCGGCCGGAGCCCACGGAGGCGGGCAGGCGGGTGCTCGAGCTCTTGCCCTTCGTGCTCGAGGAGCGCCGCGGCGGGAAGGATGCGAAGGAGCGCCGCCAGGCGTCGATCCCGCTCCTGAAGGCGCTCGAAAGCGACGCGCAGCCGGTCCGGGAGGCGGCGATCGCCGCGATCCGGAGGCTCTACAACCCGCCCCGGGTGGACCGGTACGACCCGGCCCATTCCGCGAAGGACCGCGCCGCGGCGGTCCGCGCGTGGAAGCGCACGGTCGCCGAGCAGAACTGGTAGCCGCGCGGGCCTTTGCGGCCCCCGCCGCCCCCCCGTGTTCCTCCCTCCCGTGGGGCCGTTGGCCCCGGGAGGTGACTCATGATGGACACGACGACTTTCGACGAGGCGACGTCCGCGGCGCGGACCGAGGCGCTCCTGCCGCGGCTTCTCGCGCTCCTCTACAGCTCGCTCGTCTATGCCTTCTTCCTCGGCACGTTCCTCTACGCGATGGGGTTCGTGAACGGCGTCTTCGTCCCGAAGGGGATCGACGACGGCGGCACGCGCCCGCTCGCGGAGACGCTCGCGGTGAACCTCGGGCTCCTCGGCCTATTCGCGGTGCAGCACAGCGTGATGGCGCGGCAGGGGTTCAAGCGCTGGTGGACGCGGTTCGTGCCGGCGCACGCCGAGCGGAGCACGTTCGTGCTCTTCACGTGCGTGATCCTGACGACGCTCTACGTGCAGTGGCGGCCGCTGCCCGGGACGGTGTGGAAGGTGGAGCAGCCGGCGCTCGCGGCGGCGCTCTCCGCTCTCTCCTGGGCGGGCTTTGGGCTCGTGCTCCTCGCGACTTTCCTCATCGACCACTTCGACCTCTTCGGGCTGAAGCAGGGCTGGCGCCGGTTCCGCGGCGTGACGCACGTGGACCCGGCGTTCCGGGTGCGCGGCATCTACCGCCGCACGCGCCATCCGCTCTACCTCGGGTTCCTCGTCGCGTTCTGGGCGACGCCGCACATGACGGAGGGCCACCTGCTCTTCTCGGTGATGACGACGGCGTTCATGCTCGTGGCGGTGCGGCTCGAGGAGCGGGATCTCGTCCGGGCGCACGGCGAGGACTACGTCGAGTACCGCCGCCAGGTGCCGATGCTCGTCCCGAGCCTCACGCGAAGCTACGGCGCGCGATAGCGCCTACCTCCCG
>JAKLKT010000646.1 GCA_023150495.1 Planctomycetota bacterium | reverse complement strand
CCGTCGACTTCTCCCTCGATGGCACGCCGATCGGCAGCGCCATGGCGGACACGACCGGCGAGGCGAAGCTCGAGCTCAACACGAAGGACGGCGCCCAGCTGCCGCTCGGCGCGACGTCCGCGGGCGATCTCTCGGGCCTCCTCGTCGAGGTCCGGCTCGCGAGCGGCGAGCTCCTGCTCTCGGGCGAGGTGCCTGCGCTTCCGGACGGCACCGTGACGCCGGGCAACCCCGGCTCGGGCAGCGACCGGGGCCGCGGCCGCGCCCTCCTGACCCCCCTCGCTTCCGGGCTCGAGGGCCATGTCGAGATCCGGCAGCGCCTCGACTCGGGCGATCAGCGCTTCAAGATGGAGGCGGAACACCTCGCGCCGGGCACGGTGGTCGCCTTCTGGATCGAGGACTCCTCCGGCACGTTCGTGAAGCTCCGGAGCGTGGCCGCGGACTCGGACGGCGAGGCGGAGATCAGCACGGAGGACGACCTCCCGATGCCGCTCGGGGTCTCCGACGTGGCCGATCTCGTGGGTCTCGACGTCCGCGTGACCCTCGACGACGGCTCGGACACGGTGCTCCTCGAGGGCACGGTCCCCTCGCTCGTCGCCGACTGAAAACCCCGTTCCATCGCACGGGCGGCCGGGACCCTTGGGGGTTCCGGCCGCCTCATCCATAATGGTGGGGCCTTTGGCGCACCCTTCCGACACGGACCTCCTCGCCCGCTGCCGGGCGGACGACCAGGACGCGTGGAAGATCCTCGTCGAGCGGTACGCGGCGCTCGTCCTCTCGATCCCGCGTCGCTACGGGCTCCGGCCCGAGCGCGCGGAGGATGTCTTCGGCGACGTGTGCGTCGCGCTCGTGAAGGCGCTGCCGGGAATCCGCGACGGCCAGGCGCTCCCCCAGTGGCTCATCCGGACCGCCACCCGGGCCACCTGGGAGGCCGCCCGGAAGGACCGGCTCGCGCTGACCCCGGACGACATGCCGCCCTTGACCGGCGCCGCCCCGCCCGACGAGGCGGTCGCGGCGCTCGAGGAGGAGCAGCGGGTCCGGGCCGCGCTCTCCCGGATCGCCGAGCGGTGCCGGAAGCTCCTCACCCTCCTCTACTTCACGGCCCCCACCCCCTCCTACGACGACGTCGCGAAGGAGATGAAGCTGCCCCGCGGGTCCCTCGGCCCCACCCGGGCCCGCTGCCTCGAGAAGCTCAAGACGGAGCTTGAGGGTATCCCGGCGCCCGAGGGGCCCTCCTAGAGGACGGCATGCGGGAACATCCGGAATACGCGCTCCTCCTCGACCACCTCGCGGGCCGCGAGGACCCGGAGGTGGCCGTCCACATCCTCGGCTGCCCGTCCTGCTCGGCGGCGGCCGCCAAGGCGCGCCTGCTGCTCGAGGCCGGCCGGCGCGCGATGGCCGAGCCGAAGCCCTCGCGCCGCGCGCTGAAGCTCGCGGTGCAGGCCTTCCGCGGGGAGCCCGCGCCGTCCTTCCTCCAGCTCGTCTTCGACTCGTTCCTGAAGCCGGCGACGGCGGAGGCGATCCGCGCGGGCGCGCTGACGTCGCGGTTCCTCAGGTTCTCGGGCGACGTCACGATGGAGCTCGAGGTGAAGGAGGGGGGTCGGGGGGCCGACGTGCGCGGGCAGATCTCGCCCGCGAACTTCGCCGCGGAGGTCGTCGCCGTCTCCGGCAAGACGCGCCGCCGCGCGAAGGTCGGCGCCGACGGCACGTTCGTCCTGAAGAACGTGCCCAGGAAGACCGTCGAGTTCCGGATCGGCAACGCGCGCGCCGTCACGGACCTATGACGTTCGAGGAGCTCGAACGCGAGATCCAGCGCGCGCTCCGCTCGGATCTCCGGAGGGCGCGTCGCCTCGTGGCGGAGTACGTCCGCCGGGCGAAGAAGGACCCCTCCCGCCGCGCGATGGCGGCCTTCGAGCGGGCGCAGCTCGCGCACGTCCTCGGCGAGCACCGGAAGGCGGCGAAGGCCTACGACGAGGCGCGCAAGGGCTTCACGCGGCGCGAGGACCTCTACAAGGTGGCGGTCGGCGCCGTGCAGGTGCGCGCGCTCCTCGGCGAGC
>JAKLKT010000645.1 GCA_023150495.1 Planctomycetota bacterium | reverse complement strand
CGCGGCCTCGTGGAGGTGGCGCGCGCGGCGGTAGTAGCCGAGGCCCGACCAGAGGGCGAGGACGTCGTCGATCCGGGCCTTCGCGAGCGCGCGCACGTCGGGGAACCGGGCGAGGAACCGCTCGTAGTAGGGGACCACGGCCGCGACGCGGGTCTGCTGGAGCATGACCTCGCTGACCCAGATCGCGTAGGGGTCCTTCGTGCGCCGCCACGGCAGGTCGCGCCGGTTCCTCCGGTACCACGCGAGCAGCTTCCGCCGCGCCGCTAGACTCCCCGCCATGACCCGGAGAGACTACGCCGGATGAGCGACGTGCGCATGCGCGGGTTCCGGGAGCGCGCGGACGTGGACGCGGTCGTAAGTCTCGTCGACCGGCGCGTGCGGCACCTCGCGGCCGAGTCGGTGGCTCTCCTCGAGGCGGGCGGCCGCGTGCTCGCGCGCGACGCGATCGCCGCCGTGGACGTGCCGGGGTTCCGCCGCGCGGCGATGGACGGCTACGCAGTGAGGGCGGAGGAGACGTTCGGCGCGACGCCGGACGATCCGCGGCCTTTCCGTGTCGCCGGGTCGAGCATGCCGGGAAGGGAGCCGGACGCCGCGGTCGAGGCGGGCACCTGCGTGCGGATCATGACCGGCGCGCCGATGCCCGAGGGCGCGGACGCCGTGGTGCCCGCGGAGGAGGCGGACCTCGATGGCGGGACCGTGCGCGTGCGCGCCGCCGCGACGCCGGGGAGGAACGTGGGCGAGGTCGGCGAGGACGTGCGCTCGGGCGCGCTCGTGCTGCGCGCAGGCCGGAGGCTCCGGCCGCAGGACCTCGGCGTGCTCGCCTCGATCGGCGTGAAGCAGCCGATGTGCGTGCGGAAGCCGCGGGTCGCGATCCTCGTGACGGGGGACGAGCTGCTCCCGGCCGGCGAGCGGCCGGCGGGGTTCCGGATCGCGGACGCGAACTCGCCGATGCTCGTGGAACTCGTGCGGCGCGACGGCGGCGTGCCGCTCACGGGCCCGATCGTCCCGGACGACCGCGCGGCCGTGCGCGAGGCGCTCGAGGTCTCGGTGCGCGAGGCGGACTGCGTGCTCGGAAGCGGCGGCTCGAGCGTGGGGACGGAGGACCACCTGCCGTCGCTCGTGGCGGAGCTCGGCGAGCTGCCGGTGCACGGCGTGGCCATGCGGCCGTCCAGCCCCGCGGGGCTGGGCTTCGTGGCGGGCAAGCCGGTGTTCCTGTTGCCGGGCAACCCCGTGTCGTGCCTCTGCGCGTACGACTTCTTCGCGGGACGCGCGATCCGCCGCCTCGCGGCGCGCCACCCCGGGTGGCCGTACACGAAGGTCCGGATGCCGCTCGCGAGGAAGATCGCGTCGCAGCTCGGCCGGACGGACTACGTGCGCGTGCGGATCGAGGAGGGGAAGGTCGTGCCGCTGACGACCCGCGGCGCGGCGATCCTCACGTCGACCACCCGCGCGCATGGCTTCGTCGTCGTCGAGAAGGACCTCGAGGGGTACGGCGAGGGCGAGACGGTGAGCGTCCACCTATACTGATTCGCGGGAGGTCGCGTGTTCGCCGGGGGCGCGGCGACGAGGCTCAACCCCGCCACGCGCGGAAGGCGCGCTCGAGGTCCGCGACCGACTCCACGCCGTAGACCGTCCGCAGCGCCGCCTCGAACTCCGCGTCGGCGAACGCATCGAGGAAGCGGCGCCACTCCTCCGGCCCCCCGAGCCCCCTCAGGTAGCGGCAGAGCGCGTGCGCCTCGAGGTAGAAGAGGAGCGGCCGGTCCGGCGGCGTCGAGCGGAGCGCGAGCAGCTCCGGCAGCGGGATCGACTCGTCCCCCACCTGCCGCCACAGCGCGAGGCGGGAGTCCTGCGCCTCCTGCGACTCGTAGAGCGTCGCCACGCCCTCGTCGAGCCAGTGGCCGCGCCGGAACGTCCGCCAGCCGCGCCGCTCAGCCGCGCCGCTGCGCCATGTGCACGAGCTCGTGCGGCAGCGTGTCGGAGAGCCACCGCGGCTGCCCCGCGTCCACCTCGATGCGGATGAGGGCCTTGCCCTCCTCGTCGAGCGTCTCGTAGCAGACGCCCGCCGTCGGCTCGCGCCCGAGTGCCAACGCCGCGAGCGGCGACCCCTCGGGCGTCGGGTCGGCGGCGACGTACGCCTCGCGCGTCGGGTGCAGCACGACCTCGCCCCTCGCGCCGGCGCCCACGCCCAGGTCCCCCTCGATGCGCGCGTAGATCTCCGCCGCCGCCGCCGCCGCCTCGCGCGCGACGTCCCCGCTCGCGGCGTAGACCGCGAACCCGTCCGCGTCCTCGCGCTCGAGCGGCGAGAGGAAGGTCTCGCGCCACCGCTTCTGCCCCTCCTGAGGGGGCCGCGCGATCGCCTGCTTGAGCGTGGCGATCGCGTACGCGCGGATGGCGTCGTAGGGGATGCACCCCTCCCCCGCGCCCCCACCCCTCGCCAGACGGGCGGCGTCCGCATAGGCCTGGACCGCCTGCTGGACCTCGCCCCGCAGGTGCGCGAGCACCGCCTCGAGGAACCGCGGCACCGCGGGGTCGCCGTAGGTGGCGAGCGGGCCCAGCAGCCGCGCCGCTGCGCCATGTGCACGAGCTCGTGCGGCAGCGTGTCGGAGAGCCACCGCGGCTGCCCCGCGTCCACCTCGATGCGGATGAGGGCCTTGCCCTCCTCGTCGAGCGTCTCGTAGCAGACGCCCGCCGTCGG
>JAKLKT010000644.1 GCA_023150495.1 Planctomycetota bacterium | reverse complement strand
GCCTGCGGCGCGGGAGAAGGCGAGGCCGTCCATCGTCAGGGCGACGAGGCTGTGGAGGACCGCGCCGCCGTACCAGGAGCGGAACCGCAGCGCCATCCCGCCCAGGAACACGCCGGCGAGGATCGCCGCGAAGCACTCGAGCGGCGCCTTGTGCCAGTGGATCGCGCAGTAGGGCACCGCCATGATGAAGCACGCGTTCCAGCCGAACGACCGCTCGAGCGTGAAGAGCAGGTAGCCGCGGAAGAAGGACTCGAGCGCGAAGAACTGGAGGAGGTAGAAGGCCTCCCACTTGAGGAACACCGCGAAGTCCCTCCGCGCCGCAGGCACGAAGGGATATCGCATGCTGAAGTCCTCGCGGAGCGACGCCCAGTAGACGACCGGCACCATCAGCGCGAAGAGGCCGAGGTAGATCCAGATGTGGCGGTGGAACCCCGCGATCCGCCAGCCGTGGTCCGCGATCCTGCGCCGGTGGACGAGCCTGATCAGGAGGAGGGGCACGATCATCTCGAGGACCGTGGTGGCGAGCGCCCACGTCGCGCCCGCCTCGAGGGACACGCCGCGCTGGCGCGGGTCGATCCGCCGCTGCACCGCCGTCGTCAGGAACCAGAACTCGATCGCGGAGAGGTGCGCGGCCGTGTAGACGAGTGCGATCGCGGAGTCGCGGTCGACGGAGCGGAACCCCTCGATCAGCTTCCTCAAGGCCCCCACGTTACCCGGTGCCCCCCCTCCCCGGAGCCCCTTCCCCTCCGGTTAGAATCCCGCCCATGGATATGCCCAAGCCCACCGAGGAACACCGAAAGCTCATCTCCGCGCTCGCCGGCCACTGGACCGGCACCGAGACGATGCACCCGTCGCCCTGGGATCCGCAAGGCGGCACCGCCACGGCGACGATCGACGCGCGCGCGGCGTGCGACGGCTTCTGCGTCGTCACGGAGTACGTGCAGAAGCGCGGCGGCAAGGTGAGCTACGTCGGCCACGGCGTCACCGGCTACGACGCGCAGCACCGCCGCTACCTCCAGCACTGGTCGGACAGCGTCGGCGGCATGCCGCCCGAGGCGAAGCCCGGCATCTGGGAGGGCGACACGCTCACGTTCCACGGCGCGGGGCCCGCGGGGCGCACGCGGTACGTCTACAGGTTCGTCAGCCCGGGCGTGCACGAGTACCGGATCGAGGTCTCGCCGGACGGCAACAGCTGGCACCCCTTCATCGAGGGACGCTACGTGCGCGGCAAGGCGAAGACGCCCGCGAAGAAGAAGAAGAAGGCCGCGAAGAAGAAGGCCAAGAAGAAGCGGAAGTAGCGTGTTCGGCCGCTACCGCCTTCTCGGGAAGCTCGGCGAGGGGGGGATGGGCGTCGTCTACCTCGCCGAGGACACGGCGCTCGGCCGCAGGGTCGCCCTGAAGACGATCCGCGCGGAGGTCGCGGACAAGACGGCGCGCGAGCGGCTCCGCCGCGAGGCGCGCGCCGCCGCCGCCGTCAGCCACCCGAACGTCTGCCAGGTCTACGAGGTGGGCGAGATCGACGGCGACACGTTCCTCGCGATGGAGCTGCTCCTCGGCGAGCCCCTCGCAACGCGGCTCGCGAAGGGGCCGATGCCGCTTCGCGAGGCGCTCGGGAACGCGATCGAGGTCCTCGGCGCGCTCGACGCGCTCCACGCGAAGGGCATCGTGCACCGCGACCTGAAGCCGTCGAACGTCTTCCTCACGCCGCACGGCGTGAAGCTCCTCGACTTCGGGCTCGCGCTGCCGATGGAAGGAGGGGGGTCCGGGGGGCAGCGGCTCACGCAGACCGGCTTCTTCGTCGGCACGCCGGGCTACATGGCGCCGGAGCAGTGGACGGGCGAGGAGGTGGGGCCCTGGACCGACGTCTTCGCCGTCGGCGCGATGCTCCTCGAGATGGTCGCGGGTGTGCGTGCCTTCCGCGGCGAGCGCGCGGCCGAGCTGATGCACGCGGTGCTCCACGACCAGCCGCCGACGCTCACCGGCGGACCGGCCGTCGAGGCGGTCGATCGCGCCGTCCAGCGCGCGCTCTCGAAGCGGAGGGACGAGCGGCCGGCGGCCGGCG
>JAKLKT010000643.1 GCA_023150495.1 Planctomycetota bacterium | reverse complement strand
CGCCGCCGAGCGCGCGAGCCGCAGCAGCCGCTCGAGGTTCTCCGTGTCGCAGAACTCCAGGTCCGCCGCGCCCTCCCGGAAGCGGTCGGCGACCACCCGCCCGTCGGCGACCATCGCGTCGAGCACATCCGCGACCGGCATCCCGAGGAGATCCTCGACGTACGCGAGCGTCACGGGCCCATGCGTCGCGAGCACGCGGGAAAGGCATTCCTCGCGGGCGGCCGCGTCGCCGTGCCGCGCGCGCTCGAGCAGCGGCAGGTCGCGCTGCGCGATCAGGTAGCCGCGGTCCCGGAGGAGGCCGGGCGGCAGCGGGCCCTCCCCGGCGGGCACGAGAAGGCGCTCCTCCGCGAGGTCGACGCGCTCCGCGTCGTCGCGCGGCGCATACGCGGGATCCGTCCGCTGCAGCTTGCCGAGGAACGCCCCCACGACCGCGGGATCGAGCCTCGGCCGGAGCTGCCCGTCGAAGAGCACGTCGCGGAGCACCGCCTCCGAGAGCGGCACCGCGCCTCCGGCGGCCGCGCGCTCGTTCTGGTCGTACATGAGCCGGTTCGTCGCGCGCCACGCGAGCGGCTGCGCGAAGGGCGACGGCGCCGCCGTCACCGCCCCGCTCACGGTGATCCGGCCCGACTCGATCTCGCCGAGCAGCCGCCGGAGCGTTCCGAGGTCGAACTCGTCCTCGAGGCAGGTGCGCCACGTCTCGAGGAGGATCGGGAAGTCGGGGTGCCGCGCGACGGCCTGCATCAGCTTGGCCGCGCGCATGCGCGTGAGCCAGAGCGGCGTGCGCCCGCGCCGGCCATGGCGCGGCAGCAGCAGCGCGCGCATCGCGTTCTCGCGGAAGCGCGTGCCGAAGAACCCCGTGCGGTCCAGCCGCCGCCGCAGCAGCGCGTCGACCCGGTCGGGCGGCACGAGATCGAGGATCCGCCGCGCGGGCATGTCGTCGGGCAGGTGGACGAGGATCCCGTCGTCGTTCGTCTGCGTCTCGAGGGGGTACCCGTGCTGCTCCTCGAACGCCGCGGCCATCGCGATCGCCCACGGCCGCAGCACGCGGTCGCCCCACATGGCGTGGACGATCACCGGGCGCGAGTCGCCCGGCCGTGCGGTCCCGCGGCATTCCTCGACGACGACGTGGTGGCGATGGGGCAGCCGCCCGGTCGCCGCCCGCTGGCGATCCAGCAGGGCATGGAGGGCGTCGCGCGCCCCGTCGTCGAGGTTGGGGAGGGGTCGGGGGAACCCCTGCTCGAGCGCGAGCCCGATCCTCTCGCAGAGCTCGAAGTCGCGCGCCTGCGACTCCGCCTTCCAGAACGGGGGCACGGCGTCGCCGCCGCGCCCCGGCGTGACCACGACCTCGTCCCGCGTGATCCGGTCGATCCGCCACTGCTGCGCGCCGATCGCGATCTCCTGCCCGACCCGCCGCTCCCACACGAACTCCTCGTCGAGCTCGCCGAGCCTCGCGCCCGTGCCCTCGACGCGGACCGGGTAGTACCCGCGGTCGGGGATGACGCCGCCCGACCGCCAGACGAGCTGCTGCGCGCCGTCCGCCGCGCGCGCGCGGCCCGTCTCGGGGTCGACCCGGATCCGGGCCTTCAGGTCGCGGAGCCGCGTCTCCGCGTAGCGGCCCCGGAGCATCGCGACCACGCGGTCGAAGGCCTCGCGCGAGAGCTCCGCGTAGGCGTAGGTGCGGCGGAAGAGCGCGTAGAGCGCATCGAGGTCCTGCTCCTCGACCGCGCAACAGGCGACGATCGCCTGCGCGAGGACGTCGAGGGGGTTCCTGACCGGCCGCACCTCCTCCCCCTCGCCCCCCTCCACCAGCGGCGCCATCACCGCGGCATCGAGCACGTCGCGCTCGAACACCGGGAAGAGCCGCGCGCGGCTCGTCTCGCCCACGGAATGTCCCGCCCTGCCGACCCGCTGGATCGCGCTCGAGAGCGTCCGCGGCGACGACCCGTCCGTCTGGCCTCACGTCGTCAGGGAGGTCAGGAGCATCGTCAAGGCGAACCGGACGACCGCGGTCTTCGTCAACAACCGCGCGATCTGCGAGCGTCTCGTGCGCTGGCTCAACGAGGGCGAGG
>JAKLKT010000642.1 GCA_023150495.1 Planctomycetota bacterium | reverse complement strand
GCCGTCATTCTGCGGCAGGGGGCCTCCGGGGCCGGCCCCCGGAGCCCCTCGAACCCCCGGCACAGCCGCCGCATGCAGTCCTTCTTCGGGTCAAAACGACTCCGGGGGGACCATCCGGGCAGCAGGCGTTGGCACGACCGCGGGGTCGAGGTGGTCCCGTTCGCCGAGTGCGTCGGCGCGCTCGACCGGTGGGTCTGAGGGGTACGGCCCCCGGAGCCCCCCCGACTCACTGTCAGAACGGGCGGCGGACCCTACACCTTCCGCGCGATCGACTTCGCCTGGAGGAACAGGAGCAGGTAGTCGAAGCCGCCCGCCTTCGAGTCCGTGCCTGACATGTTGAAGCCGCCGAAGGGGTGGCCGCCCACAAGCGCGCCCGTGCACTTGCGGTTCAGGTAGAGGTTCCCGACGTGGAACTGCTCCTGCGCCTTCTTCAGGTTCGCCTCGCTCTTGCTGTAGACGGCGCCGGTGAGCCCGTAGTCCGTGTCGTTCGCGAACCGGATCGCCTCGTCGAAGTCCTTCGCCTTCGTCACCGCGAGCACGGGGCCGAAGATCTCCTCCTTCGACAGCCGCGCCTCGTTCGGCACGTCCACGAAGACGGTCGGCTCGATGAAGTACCCCTGGCCGGGCTTCGGGCCCTTGCCGCCCGCCGCGAGCTTCCCCTCGCGCTTGCCGATCTCGATGTACTCCATGATCTTGCCGGCCGCGTCCGCGTCGATCACCGGGCCCACCTGCGTCTCGAAGTCGATCGCGGGGCCCTGCCGCAGCGCCTTCGTCTTCTCGACGATCTTCGCCACGACCTTGTCGTAGACGTCCTTGTGGATGATCGCGCGCGAGCACGCGGAGCACTTCTGCCCCTGGTAGCCGAACGCGGAGGCGACGATCCCCGCGGCCGCCGCCTCGAGGTCCGCGTCCTTGTCCACGACGATCGCGTCCTTGCCCCCCATCTCCGCGACCACGCGCTTCACCCACTTCTGGCCGGGCTGCGTCTTCGACGCGAGCTCGTTGATGCCGAGACCGACCTCCTTCGAGCCGGTGAAGCAGATGAACCGCGTCTTCGGATGCTCGACGAGCCGGTTGCCGAGCGTCGAGCCGCCGCCGGGCGCGAAGTTGAGCACGCCGGGCGGGAGCCCCGCCTCCGTGAACGCCTCGACGTACTTCCATGCGATCACGGGCGTCACGCTCGCGGGCTTCAGCACGATCGTGTTGCCTGCCGCGATCGCCGCGCTGCTCATGCCGACCGTGATCGCGAGCGGGAAGTTCCACGGCGGGATGATCGCGCCGACGCCGAGCGGGATGTAGACGAGCCGGTTCTGCTCGCCGGGCACGGGGGTCGTCTTCCCCGCGTTCTCGTAGCGGATCGCCTCGCGGCCGTAGAACTCGAGGAAGTCGATCGCCTCGGCGACGTCGCCGTCCGCCTCGGGCCAGTTCTTCCCGGCCTCGAAGCACATCCACGCCGCGAACTCGAACTTGCGGTCGCGGATCGCCTTCGCGGTGCGGAAGAGGACCTCCGCGCGCTCCTTCGCGGGCACGTTCCGCCACGCCTCGAACGCCTTCGCGGCCGCCTCGATCGCGAGGTCGGCCTCCTTCACGCCGCCCTTCGGGAAGGTGCCGATCACCTCGGACGGGTTCGAGGGATTGTGCGACGAGAACGTCTTCGGCAGCGTGATCCGCTCGCCGCCGATGAGCATCGGGTAGCTCTGCCCGAGGTTCTCGGCGACGTGCGCGATCGCCTGCGCCATCGCGCGCCGGTTCTCGTCCTTCGTGAAATCGGTGAGGGGCTCGTTCCGGAATTCGCTGGGCATGAGCGCATTCTAGGGGGTGCGCGAAGCCGGCGGGAGGGGGTGAGGGGGAGGCACTCGGCCATCCGATGGACGAGTGCCGGGGCGCGGGGGAGCGGGCCCGCCTCCGCGTGCGCGGACGCCGCAAGGGCCCTACCTGCCGAACAGGACCTCGCGCGTGATCCGCACGTAGGGCTGCTTCGCGGCCGGCAGGTCCTGGCCCTCCGAGACGTGGATCTCGCGCTGGACCGGGAGGAAGACCATGGATTGGATGTTCAGGTAGAAGGGCGTCG
>JAKLKT010000641.1 GCA_023150495.1 Planctomycetota bacterium | reverse complement strand
ACGCCCTCCATCAGCACGACGTCGAAGTCGCCGTGCTTGCGGTTCACGTCCACCGCCGTCGGCATGGCGAACTGCACGCCGGGGGCCGCGTTGATGCATCGCACCGGCACCTTCGCGCCGGCCAGAGCCTCCTTCGCGTCGAAGGCGGTGAGCGCCCTCATAACGCCGGTCGCCATCTTCCGGTCCGCGCCGAGCACCTTGTCCATGATGTACTTCGCGAGCGCGGGGTCCGCGTCCGCAGGCAGCATGCCCTTCATGAACATCCGCGTGGTCCCCTCGAAGTCCGCGTCGAACATCGCGAGGAACTGCTTCGTCTGCTCCTCCGGCCACTTGAACTCCACGTTGTGGAGCGTGTCCACGCCGACGACCGCGACCACGCGGTCCGGCATCCGCTTCGCCGCGAGCAGCGAGATCGGCCCGCCCATCGAGTGGCCGACGAGGATCGCGCGCTTCACGTCGAGCGCCTTCATCACCGCCTCGACGTCGGCCGCGAACGCGTCCGCCGACCACTCCTTGCGGTCCTTCCCCGACGCGCCGTGCCCGGCGAGGTCGAGGCTCACGACCCGGGATTTCTCCGCGAACACGTCGAGCTGCTCCTTCCAGAACGAGCGGTCGCCGCACCAGCCGTGGACGAAGACGAGCGCCACCTCGCCCTTCCCGCGCGTGTCGTAGGCGAGCTCGATCCCGTCGGCGGAGCGCGCCTTCGCGTCGACGGGCTTCGGCTTCTCCGCGGCCGGCGCCGGCTCCTCCGCGGACGCCGCGAGGGATACGGCGACGAGCGCGACGGGCAGCAGCGAACGGAAGTGCAGGGGCATGTCAGGTCCTCCGGATCGGGATTCTACCGGGCGCTTGCCGCCTGCTGCGCGGAGAGGTGCCCGATCCGCTTCAGGCGCCCAGGTTGATGAGCACGTTCTGCATCGTGTGGGCGACCGTGAGAGGCCAGAGCCGCGGGGAGAGGAGGAACACGGCGCCGTAGACGAGTCCGAGCAGGAAGATGTAGGCCGTCGACGCGGCGCCCTGGTAGAGGTGATACGAGGCGAAGAACGCGCTCGAGATCAGGAGCGCGCTCACCCAGTTGAGGCCGAGCTCGCGCAGCCTCGGGATCATGTACGCGCGCATCGCGAGCTCCTCCGCGAACGCCGCGACAAGTATCGCGGGCAAAAGGATGACGAAGTCGGCCACGGACGACGGGTCCGGGAACGACGTTCTTGGGGGATCCCAGGTCCCGAAGGTGCCGATGAACACCCAGAACACGGGATCCAGGACGTAGAGCGCGCCCAACAGCACCGCGCCGCCGACAAGGTCCACGGGCCTTGGCCTCACGACGCCGAACTTCGACCACGGCTCCCCGGAACGATGCATGATGTAGAGCAGGGGGACCGCGATTTGCACCGAGACGACGGCCAGGAGGACCATGCCCCCGAAGAACGCGCGGTCCGCGGCAGGGTCCGCGAAGTGCGCGTTCACGAGGTGCGGCAGCCATGCGAGGCAGAGGACGACCCCGATCTCGAGGAGCAGCGCGGGCCGGGCCATGGCCCGCCGTGATACCTCGCGGGCGCCGCGCGCGCCACGGCCTTATGATGGCCTCATGCGGGAGACCGGGAGCGGCCCCAGGGTCCGTGCGCTTCGCGGTGGTCTCGCGCTCTTCACCCTTGCGTCCGTGCTCGCACTCTCCCGCCTCAGCCAGGCCGGGGACGGGGTCGTCGTGGCGGATCCCGCGACCGTGTTGGCATCCGCGAAGGAGGCCATAAGAAGCCACAAAGGCGGAGTCTTCGTGGTCAGGATCGAGGGCACGGACCGGCTGGCCCGATGGGCGGTCTGGCACATCTTCACCGTCGAGGAGGTCTTGAAGCCATACCGGAACGACGATGGCGCGTACTTCGTGCCGCTGACGGTCAACGAGAGGACGCCGGCTGATGGGCAGTCGCGGCTGCAGGCCGGCGAGCGCTACCTGATCGTGACGCGGCTGGAGTGGGCTGCGTGGAGTCCGTTGTACGTGAGGGAGGCGTTCCACCTGGGCGCGGCGGACAATGCGCGGCTGCTGGACGAGATCCGCGCGGAGACAAAGAAG
>JAKLKT010000640.1 GCA_023150495.1 Planctomycetota bacterium | reverse complement strand
AACAGACCGGGTCCGGCGGCCCGGACAGGTGCGGTCCCCGGGCGCGGACGCGGGTGGATGGTCAGCCGGCGCGCGACCGCTCCGGCGGCGGGGCCAGCCGGGCCTCGACCTCCGCTTGGTTGGCCGGATCGCTGACGGGAGCGGTCTCCTGCGGCTCGCCCAAGGCCGGAGGCACGTAGTCCTCGCAGTCGTTGCACCCCGTGAGCATCAGGGCGAAGAGCGTGGTCACCATCCCGCGCGTCCAGAAGCGGCGGGGCGAGGCGTCTCTCGTCCGCATGTGTCGTTCCTCCGACCCCGAGAACGCAAGGCGCCGCGGAAACAGGCCACGGGGCCGCGATAGGGTGCATTCCCGATTCCCTGCCCGCCGAGGCGCGGCGGCGGGCCCCCGGACCCCCCTGTTCCCGGCGCGGGCTGGACTCGCACCCCCTGTTGCGTTAAGGGAAGGTCATGCGGATCCACCTCACACTGCTTCTCGCCCTCCTCGCCGCTTGCGCCACGACGGGAGGCAAGCCCGCGCCGCAGAAGGGCGAGCCCGGCATGACCTGGATCGCCCAGGCGCTTCCCACGGGGAAGACCTCCACGAGCGCGATCCTCGTCGAACGCGGGACGCCGGAGAAAGTGCCGCTCGGGAAGCCCTACCAGTACGAGATCCGGCTCACGAACCTCGCCGACCACGATCTCTCCGACGTCGTCGTGGACGAGGACCTCGGCGAGGGTGTCACGTTGAACCACGCCGAGCCCGCGCCCGCCGCCTCGCAGGGGAAGAGCGCGCGCTGGGATGTCGGCACCCTCGCCAAGGGGCAGACGGTCTCGATCCGCGTGAACGCGACGCCCGGCACGACGGGCGCTCTCGCGAACCGGTGCGAGGTGCGCTACCGCGCGCTCGTCGGCGGCACGGTCATGGTCGTCGAGCCGAAGCTCTCGATCGAGAGCGCGGTCCCGGGGCAGAGCCTCGTGGACGAGCCGGTCGGCGTCCGGTTCACCGTGACGAACCCCGGCACGGGCGACGCGAGCGGCGTCGTCATCAGCGGCAGCCTGCCGCAGGGCCTGACGACGCTCGACGGGCAGACGGCGGTGAAGATCGACGTCGGCAGCCTGCCCGCGGGCGCGTCGCGCGAGTTCACGGTGCAGGTGAAGGGCACGGAGACGGGCGCCCACGCGCTCAAGGCCGTGGCCACGTCCGGCGACGGGCTCACCGCCGAGGCGGGCGAGGCGAAGCTCGAGGTACGCCGCGCGAAGCTCGAGCTGCAGGCGCAGGCTGCCGCGGACTGGCTCCTCGACCGCCCGCTCGCGTGCACGCTGAAAGTCAAGAACGCGGGCGACGGCGACGCGCGGAACGCGAAGGTCGAG
Source organism: Planctomycetota bacterium (assembly GCA_023150495.1). Taxonomy (GTDB): domain Bacteria; phylum Planctomycetota; class PLA2; order PLA2; family PLA2; genus PLA2. Next base: position 725 of record JAKLKT010000640.1, on the reverse strand, counting down.
GTAACGCTCGCGGAGGGCATCACGTACATCGGCGCGAGCGAGACGGTGGTGGCGGCGGCCGGCACGATCCGCTGGGACCTCGGCACGCTCGCCGCCGGGCAGGAGCGCACGCTCGAGCTGAAGGTGGGCGCATCGAAGGCGGCCGAGGTCGAGCTCGCAGCGAAGGCGTCGGCGGACTTCGCGGAGGCGGCGGCCACGGCGGCGAAGACGCGGTTCCAGGGTGTGGCGGCTCTCTCGCTCGAGGTCGTGGACAACGAGGACCCGATCGCGGTCGGGACCGAGGTCACCTACACGATCGTCGTGAGGAACCAGGGATCGGCGGCGGCCCGGAACGTGCGCGTGGAGTGCGCGACCGAGGAGGGCATGGCGCTCGCGAGCGCCGACGGCGCGACGAAGAGGGAGGGGTCCGGGGAACCCGCGAAGTCGTTCGCGTTCGTGTCGCTCGACACGCTGGCGCCCGGCCAGAGCGCGACGTGGTGGGTCAAGGTGAAGGCGGAGAAGGCGGGCGACGTGCGCTTCCGCGCGAGCGTGACGAGCGGCGAGATGGAGCGCCCCGTCGGCGAGACCGAAGCCACGAAGTTCTACCAGTAGACCCGGCCCCCGCCGCCCCCCCGATTCACGCCGGACCGAGCAGCGCGTCGCCGCCGGCGGCGCGGTACGCGTCCGTCGCCGCGAGGCGGCCCGCGCGCGCCGTCTCGAGCGCCTTCGCGTAGCGCGGGTCGCCG
>JAKLKT010000639.1 GCA_023150495.1 Planctomycetota bacterium | reverse complement strand
GCGACCGCGCCGACGAACCCCTCGGCGAGGCGCCGGAGCGCCGCCTCGTCCTCGCCCGCGCGCGCCGGCGCGGCGAGGAGCACGACGAGGCACGCCAGAAGGACCGAGCGCACGCGCGCTACTTCGCCGGGACGCTCTCGAGAAGCGCCTCGACGGCGGCGAGGTCGAGCTTGCCGAAGCCCCACGTCGCGTTGGGCGTCTCGCCCGTGAAGGCGTCGGACCGAGCCGACTTCGCGAGCAGCTCGCGGATCTGCCCGAAGGTCAGGTCCGGGTTCTTCTGGAGCGCGAGCGCGATCACGCCCGCGCAATAGGGGGTCGCGGCGCTCGTGCCGTTGAAGGTCACCGCGTACTTCCCCGACGGGTCGCGGTGCACGAATTGGTCGAGCCCGCACTGCCCGAGCGGGAAGCACGCCGCGTGGTACTGCCCGGGCGCCGTCACCTCGGGCTTCGTGGCCGCGTCCATGCGCCGCGGTCCCGGGTTCGAGTAGTAGGAGATGGCGCCGATCGTCATCTCGGCGCCGCCGGCGCCGATCGTCGCGGTGCCGTCGCCGGTCGCGATCTCGCTGTTGAAGTCGTAGCTGCCGACGGTGATCGCCTGCGACGCGGTGCCCGGCGAGCCGACCTGGCGCGACGGGGCGGCGCACGCGCCCGTGAACCTCGTGCCGGGGGCGCCGAGGATGTACGCGTCGGCCGAGACCTCCGTTCCCGAGACGGAGTAGGGGCGGAGCGTGAACGCGCCGGCGGGTGCCGTGACGATCCAGAACACCTGGCCGGTCAGCGCGTGCCGTCGCATGTCGATCAGCACGTCCTTGCCCTTGCCCTCCGGCGCCTCGAGGTCCCAGAGCAGGTCTTCCGCCGCCGTGCTGCCGAAGTAGACGCGCATCTCGACCGCGGACTCCGACTCCCAGCTCAGCGCGCCCTTGCTTTCCTGCGAGGAGAACGTCGTCTCGCCGTGAAGCCCGTTGCGTGCCTCGTTCCCGGCCGCGATGCAGAGGGCGCGCCCCTTGGCGCCGGACGGGAATCGCGCGTCGAGCTGCCGCTCGATGACCATCGAGCCGTCGTGGCCGCTCGCGTAATGCCCGCCGAAGCTGCACGAGACGACGTAGGGCCTTCCCACGGCCACCGCGTCGACCCATCCGCAGATGGCGCCGATGAGGAACGCGTTCTCGAGCGAGGTCTCCGGCGTGCCGCCGATGCGCACCGCGATGATGTCCGCGTCGGGCGCGACGCCGCAGTAGCGCTTCTCCGCGTTCCCGTTGCCGGCGGCGATGCCCGCGCACGCCGTGCCGTGGCCGTTCGCGTCGGTGACGCCGATCCGCGGCTCCGCGGCGCGCAGGTCGGCGGTCAGCTGGTCCCGCGCGTAGACGGTCCCGACCGAGGCGCCGCCCGGGTAGGTCACGGGCGCCTTCCTCCCGAGCCCCTGCGCTTCGAACGCGTCGCTCGTCGTGTCCCACAGGTAGAGCACGCGCGACGTCGGCTGCCCCGCGTCGTCGTAGGTGATGAAGTCCGGATGGCGGAAGTCGAGTCCCGAGTCCACGACGGCGACGATCACGCCCTTGCCGGTGAGGCCGTGGGAGCCGCCGCGCACGGTCTCCTCCGCCTCGCCGCGGCTCGGCGCCGGCTCGCCCGCGGGCGGCGGCGGCACGAACGTCGCCCCGCCGGGATCGCACCAGACGAGGCCCTCCGCCTTGCCGAGGAGCGTCATCACGTCATCCACCGGCACGCAGACGTCCGCCCACTTCCGGAACCGGCTGAACACGTGGATCCCGTCGACGGCGAGCGCCGCGCACGACGCCTCGTCCGAGAACTCGAGGTGGAGCGCGACGTAGGTGACGCCGTTTTCGCCCTCGATCGTCTCCGGGGACGCCTCGGCGGTCGCGCCCCTGGCACCTGCGCCCAGCCCGGGGGCGCAGTGGAGGCTCGTCTTCGCGAGCGCGCCGGGCGCGGCCGCGCCCGCGTCGCCGCGATCCGGCTCGGGCTTTCTGCCCGCGCACGCGGCGAGGAGGAGGAGGAGGACGAGGGAGGCAGGGAACCGGTGACGTCGCATCGCGAGTGGCTCCGGGGAGAGGCGGCGGATTCTACCGGAACCT
>JAKLKT010000638.1 GCA_023150495.1 Planctomycetota bacterium | reverse complement strand
CGTCGAACGAGAGCCGCGCCATGTGGAGCCGCTCGGCCTCGGCCCCCGGAGCCCCCCCGGCATCCTGCGCCGAGGCCGTTGCGACGAGGAGCAGGAGCAGGAGTCGCCGCATCACTCGGGCTCCTTCGCGGGGGGAGGCTCGACCGCCTTCTTCTCCTCGACCTTCTCCTCCGGGATCCCGAGCTTCGCCCGGTTCTCCTCGAACCACTCCTGCCACTTCCTCTGGATCACGAGGCGCTCCGCGGGCGGCATTTCGGCCTTCGCTCCCATGGTCACGGCCTCGCCCAGCGCGTCCTCGGTGATGCCCTTGAGCGCCTCCTCGCACATGTACGCGAGAAGCGGGAACTCGCCGCCGATCTCGCGGATGAGCGCGGGGATCGCGGGGACGCCCTCCTTGCCGAGCCGGCCGAGCGCCCACGCCGCCGCGCGCCGCGCGACCTGGTACTTGTCCCTCGCGAGCACCTCGAGGAGCGCGTCGCGCGCCTCGACCGCGCGCATCTCGCCGAGCTGGGCGACGGCGTTGTACCGCACGTCGTCGCTCCTGTGGCCGAGGAGCCCCATGTAGTAGTCGAGGACGCGCTTCCTGCCCTCGGGCGTGCCGTCGTTCGCGGGCGCCGCCTCGGGCGGCTTCGCCGCCTCCGCGGCCTTCCCCTGCTCCCTTTCGACCGCCTCGCGGAAGGTCGCGGCCGCCTTCCGGTACCGCGCGAGCGCACCGTCGAGGTCCCCTTTCGCGCGCAGCTCGTCGCCCGCCTTGAGCTCCGCCTCCATAAAGGCGCGGGCGGCGGCGAGGTCGTCGGCGAGGACCGGGGCCGCGAGGACGAGAACGAGGGCGTACCGCATCAGCGCACCTCCCTCGGATGGATACGGAGGGGGACCGGGGGAGGTTCAAACCCGTTGACAGGCGCCGGCGGGGCTGGGACAAACACGCCCCGATGCGGGCGCTCGCGCTCCTCCTCCTCGCCGCCGCGTGCGCGGGCACCCCCCGGCCCGCGGACGTGCCGGGGACGCACTCGATGTACGCGGGGAACCGGCCGCTGCCGCTCGGGAACATGGCGGTGCTGGTCGTCTACTCGCCCCCCGAGGAGGAGGGGAAGACGCTCGTCGGCCGGGTCACGTCGGACGCGACGGGCGAGGACTTCCGCCCGCCGCTCGACATGCGCCTCATCGAGCTGGAGCCGGGCCGCTACCGCATCGAGACGTACTTCTGGGTCGCGCGCTCGCGCATCGAGGACGGGAAGCTCCTCATCGAGAACCTCCAGAGCGGGAGGATCGCGCCGATCGAGGTCGTGGCCGAGGCGGGGCGGACCTACTGGATCCGCGCCGAGGTGCGGAAGGCGGAGGAGGTCCCCGTCGACGAACGCGGCGGGTTCTTCGAACTCAACTACGGGGCGTCGGTCGCCGACCCCGACAGCATGCGCCGCGGGGAGTTGAAGTTCCTCGCGAAGTCCGAGTACGTCTGGCGGCCCCGCCTCGAGGTCCTGCCGCCCGACAAGGCGAAGAGCTACCGGAGCCACCGATGAGACGCACGTGCGCCCTCCTCCTCGTCCTCGCCGCCGCCTGCGCCTCGGACAAGTACGTCCACATCGAGGCGGGCAGCGGCCAGTCGCTCTACGCGAAGCGCGAGGAGGCGGAGCGGGTCGACGCCAACGGGATGATCCACGTGAAGAACGTGGTCACGGGGAAGACCGTGAGCCTCAAGCGCGACGACTGCGCGATCCGCAGCGCGAGCAAGGGCGAAGTGAACCACGCCCGCGGCCAAGACTTCCTCTACGACCGCTGATCTTTTCCGGATTGTTAAGGCGTAAGTCGTTTGGCGGCAAGCACTTGGAGCTGCCATGCGCGGCATTGCTGCCGCACTTGGCCTCTTAGGCCGCCCCCCTTAGTACGCGAGCTTCGGCCACCACTGGCCCGCGGCGGGGAAGAGCGCGTGGAGGTGGAACATCGGGCAGAAGTCGTCGTACGGGCCGAACTCCGCCGACCCGACGCGGGTCACCGCGCCGCCGCCATCGCGCCGGAAGACCGAGACGCCCGGCCAAGGCTCGCCCTTCGGGCTCTCGAAGCCCATGTCCTTCGCGAAGCTCGTCCCCGCCGTGG
>JAKLKT010000005.1 GCA_023150495.1 Planctomycetota bacterium | reverse complement strand
TTCCACGGGCGCCTCGATGTCCTCGAACCGGCAGGCGCCCCCGGCGTCCGTCGTTGCCCGCCGCTGCTCGAGGATGAGGTCCCAGTCGCGGTTCTTGTGGAGGTAGCCGGGCCGCAGCGTCACGACCGCGCCCTCGACCGCCGTGCTCTTCCCCGCGTCGATGACCCGGACGCAGACCGCCGCACCGCGCGAGAGCATGATCCTCACGCGCTCGCCCGCCTGCCGGGCAGGGGAACGCGTCGTCGCGAAGCCGGTCGCCGACACGCGCAGCATGACGGAGTCGCCCGCGCGCAGCCGCACCGCGAAACTCCCATCTGCCGCGGTGCGCGTCGATGGCCCGTTCACGGTCTCCTCCGCGCACTCGACGGGGCCGAGCCGCGCGCGCTGCCACGGCTGGTAGATCGTCTCGACGAGTGCGTTCGGGACGGGGGTGTCCGCGCCGTCCACGACCACGCCGTGAAGGTCTCGGTCGCGATCAATCGTGACGGGCAGAGCGGCGGGAGGAAGCGTGGGTTCCGGGGAACCGGGGGGAGCCGCCGGGGACTGCGCCACTTCCGGTCCGGCACGCGGCGCGCCGCCGCGGGCGGGCGACCTCGTCGCGTGGAGCGCGGCGACGAGAGCGAGCGCGGCGACGACGACGGTTCCGAGCTTCGCTTTGGTGCTCATGAGCAGTGCTCCGGGGATCGCGCCGCGGCCGGGCGCGGGCAGCAGGAGGACGAGGAGGCCCGCGCGCCACTCGTCCCCCGCGCCGAGGCTCGCGCGGAGGAGGGCGTAGGCGCGGTAGAGGCGCGTCCGCACGGTCGCCGCGGGCACGCCCATCAGGCGCCCGATCTCCCGCGGCGGCAGCGACTCGTAGTGCCTGAGCACGACGGTGCGCCGGTAGGGCTCCTCGAGGGCGAGCACAGCGTCCACGACCTGCCGGTGCCAGGCGAGCCGTTCCAGGGAGTCGTGGTCCGGCGGGATCGCCTCGGGTCGTGCCACCGCACGTTCCCGTGCGTCGCGGCGGCGCCCGGCGCGCGCGCCGCGGCGGACGAGGTTCCGCACGACCGTCGTCAACCAGGCGCGGAGGGAACCCTGCCGCGGCGGCGTGGTGAGCGCCGCGACCATCGCGTCCTGGGAGACGTCGTCGGCGGCCGAGTCGTCGGCAAGGAGCCGACGCGCCAGCTCGCGTACGAACCGCTGGTGGGAAAGGAGCTCCTCGTGCGTCATCGTCTCCACACCACTAAGCCCGCCGTACGGCCATCCGCTTCAGCGGCGGGCCGCGGCACAGGCGGATTCTCGCAGGCGGCGACGCGACACGGTGCCGGCGCACGACGACGGCCGGCTGGGGTCCGCCCGCGGCACTCGCCCGGCGATGCCGCCGAGCGGTGCAACGCGGTCCCGTGACTCACCGCGCCGCGGCGCGGCGGTGGTTGAGCGCGAGCCAGAGCGCGAGCATCGCGACCGCGAGCGCGGCCGTCCGCGTCACGTCCACGGAGCCCGCCTCCGTGTACCGCCATGCGCACGCGCCGATCGCGAGGAGCGCCGCGACAAGCGTCGTCAGGACCGGGAAGTGGTACGCCGCCCACACGGCGAGCAGGAAGAGGGCCCCCGCCCCGGCGAGCGCGTACTTGTCCTCGCCGAGGTAGGACCACGCCGGCCGGTCGGCGGAGCGGCGGAAGACGCCCACGAGGCATGAGATGCCCAGCGCCCCGAGGGCCGCCTGCGCGCCGAGGAGCCACATCGTGTAGCTCGCCCCGAACCGGCGGGGGGTCCGGGGGCGGTCCGCCTCCTCGGAGCGGCGCGGCGCGGCCGGGGCTGCCCGGGGCACCGCGACCGGCGCCCCGCACCGGGGGCAGGAGACCGTCGTCCCCGCGAGGTTCGGGTTGAGGCGGAGGCCCGCCCCGCACTTCCCGCAGGCGACGTCCACTAGTGGATCTTCGCCCTCTTCGCCTTGAGTCGCAGGCGGCGGTTGCGGTTGCTGGGCTTCCTCTTCCGGCTCTTCCGGTTCGCGGCACGCTTGAATCGAAGCATGGGGAGAAAGATCGGCGGAAGCCGGCGCCTCGTCAAGGGAATGCATCCCCGGAGCCCCGAATGGAGGTCTAATGGGGGAGGAATGGCCATGGGTCCGCTCCCCTCGGACGACGACGGCGGCCTCGTGGCGGCGTTCCGCGCCGGCCGCGGGCGGGCGTTCGACCGGATCGTCGAGCGCCACTACGCGGCCATGCTCCGGGTCGCGGAGCAGCGTTGCGGCGCGGGGGCGCTCGCCGACGACGCGGTCCAGACCGCGCTCGTGCGGGCCCACCGCTACCTCCGGGGCAGGGGGCCCGTGGAGAACCTCGGGGCGTGGCTCCGGCGCGTCGTCCACAACTGCGCGACCGACCTCCTCAATGCGGAGCGCGGCGCCGCCGAGCTCTCCGAGGACCTCCCCGACAGGGAGGCGGAAGGCGTGGAGGGGAAGGAGCTCAGGAGGATCCTCGAGGACGCGATCGGGCGGCTTCCGGGGATCTACCGGGAGCCGCTCCTCATGCGCTACGTGCACGGCCTCGACGCGAAGGAGATCGCGAAGCAGCTCGACGACAACCTCCACTCCGTGAAGTCGCGGATCGCGCGCGGGCGGCACGAGCTGCGCCGGCGCGTGGAGGGCATCCTCCGGAGGGGAGGCTACCTGTGAAGCGCGACGACTGGAGCGACCGGCTCGACGAGTACCTGGATGGGCTGCTCCCGCCCGAGGAGGCGCGGCGTGTCGAGGAGGCGCTCGCGCGCGATCCCCTCCTCCGCGCCGAGCTCGAGTCGGTGCGGCGGTTCGCGGGCCTCCTCGAGGAGCAGACGCCCGACGGACATGCGGTCTTCTCCGTGCTCTCGCGCATGGGTGCCCGGAGGCGGCGGCGCCTGATCCTCGTGCTCGCGCCCCTCGCCGCCGCGGCAGCCGCGCTCGCTCTCTGGCTCGTTCGGCCCCCGGACCCCCCCGATTTCCCCCGCGGGATGCGGCAGATCGCGCGGGAGTGGCTCGCCTTCGGGGAGAGGCTCGGCGACATCGCGGCGGAGCGTCGCGAGGGACGCGTGCCGCGCACGGGCATCGGCAGCCTCGAGATCCCGCCGGCGTCGGCGTACGGCATCGTCTTCAAGGGAGCGCTCGCGAGGCTCGGCGTGGAGATCGACGGCGACGTCGAGGAGCGCGTGCTCGATCTCGTGCGCCGCCACCACGAGGCGATGCGCCGGCGCGGCGGCGGCCTTCCCGGCGAGTGCGAGCGGGCCGGGGCGTCGCTCGGGCTCTACCGCGACCTCCTGCGGACCGCGGGCCGGGATGTCGCGGACGCGTACTACGACGTCTTCCGGCCCGGGCTTTCGGATCTGGAGACGATCGAGCGCGTGCGGCCGGACAGCCTCCAGTTCGTCGTCGCCGACCACGAGCGCTACCGCGAGGCGTACCGCCGGGCCGTCGAGGACCTCCGGAGCCGGTTCGGCGACCCGAGCGTCGCGGTCGTCCTCGAGCAGCTCGCGCCGAAGGATCTCCACGCGCTCTGGTACGACGCGACGCTCGAGGGCGTCGGGCGCGAGGCCGTGCTCGCGATCCGCGCCGGACTATGCGAGGCCGCGCTCGCCGCCGGCGCCGACAAGCTCTACGTCGAGGGCTGACCTCGAAAGAGGGCTCTCGTTCGGAAAACCCGAACCCGGAGAGTCGGGTTCTTTCCGGGTGCGGAATCCGCCCCACCTGCGATGCCATTCGTGCCAGAATCTGTCCCGCGTTGCGCCCCGTGCGCAGTGGGAGGAGATATGGCGAACACGGTTTCCGAGCGCGAAGAGACCATCCGTCGGCGGGTCGAGGAGGAGCGCGCGCGGCGCCTCGGCGAGGCGGGGCTTCTCGAGCAGAGGGAGCAGTTCCGGAAGCCGGTCGAGCGCCCCTTCACCGCGGACCAGAAGGCGCACACGACGATCCTCATCAGCGGGCTCACGGTGAAGCACGAGGAGCTCGTGCTCGGCTGCCTCGAGGGTTTCGGCTATCTCTGCGAGCGGCTGCCGGTCCCCGACGTCCGCTCCTTCGAGCTCGGCAAGGAGTACGGCAACACCGGGCAGTGCAACCCGACCTACTTCACCGTGGGCAACCTCGTGAAGCACCTCCAGGGGCTCCGCGAGAAGGGCGCGCCGAAGCAGAGGATCCTCGACGACTACGTCTACCTCACCGCGGGCGGATGCGGGCCGTGCCGGTTCGGTATGTACGAGTCGGAGTACCGGCTCGCGCTCCGGAACTCCGGGTTCGACGGGTTCCGGGTCCTCCTCTTCTCGCAGACCGGGGGGCTCGAGCAGGCGCAGGTCGAGGCCGGACTGAAGATGGACCTCGACTTCTTCCTGACCCTCGTCTCCTCGCTCGCCGTCGGCGACCTCCTGAACGAGGTCGGCTACCAGATCAGGCCCTACGAGATCGAGGCGGGCGCGACCGACCGCGCGCTCGAGAAGTGCTCGAGGATCATGCGCGACGCGCTCCGCGACCGCTCGTTCGCGCGGACGGCGGAGAGGCTCTCCCGCGTCCCGGTCGCCGGCAAGGCGGCCCGCTTCCTCACCTACCTCTTCACGAAGCACTACACGGACGCACTGGCGGAGTGCCGGAAGATCCTCGCCGCGATCGAGGTCGACCGGCTGCGCGTGAAGCCGATGGTGAAGGTGACAGGCGAGTTCTGGGCACAGACGACCGAGGGGGACGGGAACTACCGGATGTTCCGGTTCCTCGAGGGCGAGGGTGCGGAGGTGCTCGTGGAGCCCATCCTCACCTGGCTCTGCTACCTCGTCTGGCAGGTGAAGCAGCGGGAGAAGCAGCGCTTCGGCGCCAAGGGCAGCCGCAACCCCTTCTCCTACGCCTACCGCGTCGGCCGCGTCGCGCTCGCGGAGCGGCTGCTCGCGCGCATGTACGACCGCCTCCGCGACGCGCTCGGCGGCACGACGCACAAGCTCGTGAACCAGCTCCACCTCCAGCGGCTCGGCCACCCCTTCTACAACACGAACGCGGAGGGCGGCGAGGGGCACCTCGAGGTCGCGAAGAACATCTACTACTTCCACAAGAACCTCTGCCACATGGTGCTGTCGCTGAAGCCCTTCGGGTGCATGCCGTCCACGCAGTCGGACGGCGCGCAGGCGTCGGTCGTGACGAAGTTCCCCGACATGATCTACCTCCCGGTCGAGACCTCCGGCGAGGGCGAGATCAACGCCCACTCCCGCGTGCAGATGGCGCTCGGCGAGGCGCGCAAGAAGACGAAGGAGGAGTTCGCGCGGGCGCTCGCGGACAGCGGGCGCGCCGAGGCCGAGCTCCGCGCCTACGTCGACGCGCACCCGGAGATGCGCTCGGGCCTCTACGTCGTCCCCGAGGACCACCGCTACGCCGGGACGGCGGCGCGCTTCGTCGCGCACGTGGCGAAGCGGATGGGGGCGGGGCGGTGATCCGGTACCGGATCGGCCTCGATGTCGGCTCGACGACCGTGAAGGCGGTCGTCGTCGACGCGCAGAGCGACGCCGTCCTCTGGAAGGACTACCAGCGCCACGAGACGCGGCAGGCGGAGAAGACGCTCGAGTTCCTGACGGCGATAGGGGAGGCCGTGGGGAACCCCCCCGCGCACGACGTGCGCATCTTCGTCACCGGCTCGGGTGGCGCCTCGCTCTCCGCGCACATCGGCGCCAAGTTCGTCCAGGAGGTGAACGCGGTCTCGCTGGCCGTCGAGAAGCTCTACCCCGAGTGCAACTCGGTCGTCGAGCTGGGCGGGCAGGACGCGAAGATCATCATCTTCAAGGAGGACCCGGAGAGCGGTCGCAAGCGCAAGATCCCGTCGATGAACGACAAGTGCGCGGGCGGCACCGGTTCCGTGATCGACAAGATCAACCTGAAGCTCGGCATCCCCGCGGACGAGCTCTGCCGGATGGGGTACACGGGGCTGAAGCTCCACCCCGTCGCGGGCAAGTGCGGCGTCTTCGCGGAGACCGACATCAACGGCCTCCAGAAGCAGGGGGTGCCGCCCGACGAGCTCATGGCCTCGCTCTTCGAGGCGATCGTCCAGCAGAACCTCTCCGTCCTCACGCGCGGCAACACGCTGCGGCCGAAGGTGCTGCTCCTCGGCGGCCCCAACACCTTCGTCCGGGGGATGATGGAGGCGTGGCGCACGAACATCCCCAAGGTCTGGGAGGAGCGGAAGGTCCAGCTGCCCGCGGGCGTCGATCCCGCGTCGCTGATCGTCGTCCCCGACGACGCGCAGTACTTCGCGGCGCTCGGCGCCGTCGAGTTCGGCAAGGAGGAGCCCGAGTGCTCCGGCTGCTATCGCGGCATCGAGCCCCTCCGCGAATACCTGAAGAACGGCGCGGCGACGGGCCAGAAGAAGAAGGCCTCCGGCAAGGGTCTCGCGAAGGAGCAGGGCGATCTCGAGAAGTTCCAGGACCGCTACAGGCCCGAGCCCTTCACGCCCGCGCGGTTCGAGCGGGGCCAGAAGGTCGGCGCGTTCCTCGGCATCGACGGCGGATCCACGTCCACGAAGGCGGTCCTCCTCTCGCCCGAGCGCGGGATCCTCGCCAAGGCCTACGGCCTCTCGGCCGGCAACCCGATCGAGGACACGAAGCACCGCATCAAGGAGCTGCGCGAGTACGTCGAGGGGCAGGGCGCGACGCTCGAGATCCTCGGCGTCGGCACGACGGGGTACGCGAAGGACATCCTGAAGGACGTGCTCAAGGCGGACGCCGCGATCGTCGAGACGGTCGCGCACACGGAGAGCGCGCTCCACTTCTACGACGACGTGGACGTCGTCTGCGACGTCGGCGGCCAGGACATCAAGATCATCGTGCTGAAGAACGGCAAGGTGAAGGACTTCAAGCTGAACACGCAGTGCTCGGCGGGGAACGGCTACTTCCTCCAGAGCACCGCGCGGAACTTCGGCGTCGACGTCCGCGACTACGCGGACCAGGCGTTCACCGCCGGGAACTACCCGGAGTTCGGCTACGGCTGCGCCGTCTTCATGCAGAGCGACATCGTGGACTTCCAGCGGCAGGGTTGGGCGCCGAACGAGATCCTCGCGGGCCTCGCGGCTGTCCTGCCGAAGAACATCTGGCTCTACGTGTCGCGGATCCCGAACCTCGCGAAGCTCGGGAGGCGCTTCGTGCTGCAGGGTGGGACACAGCACAACATGGCCGCGGTCAAGGCGCAGGTGGACTTCATCCACGACCGCTTCCGGGACGACAACGGCGCGGTGCCCGACGTCTTCGTGCACAAGCACACGGGCGAGTCCGGCGCGATCGGCGCCGCGCTCGAGGCGGGTCGTCTCTACGACGCGGGCGCGCGCACGCAGTTCATCGGCCTCGACGAGGTGGCGCGGATCGGCTACCGCGCCTCGCGCAACGAGTCGACGCGCTGCTACTTCTGCAAGAACAAGTGCCTCCGCACCTTCATCGACGTCGACCTCTCCGGCGCCCCTGCCCCCGCGCCCCCTGACCCCCAGGCGCCGGTGGTCCCCGGCGACAAGCTCGACAAGGACACGCGCCGCCTGATCATCGCCACCTGCGAGAAGGGCGAGGTCGAGAACATCGACGCGATGAAGAAGATCAAGGCGAACATGGACGAGGTCCGGCGGTCGAACCCGAACCTCGTCGAGCACGCCGCCAAGCGCGCCTTCGGCGACTTCAAGCCCGCGGCCGTCGCGGACGCCGTTCCGTCGCGGACGTGGACCAGCGCATCGAAGGAGCGCGCGGAGCTCATGCGGCGCCGCGCGACGCTCCGGATCGGGATGCCGCGCGTGCTCAACATGTACTCGCTCGCGCCGTTCTTCACGGCGTACCTCCAGAGCCTCGGCGTGCCGGCGAGGAACCTCGTCTTCTCGGACGTGACCTCGGAGGCGCTCTACCGCGAGGGGGCGCGGCGCGGCTCGATCGACCCGTGCTTCCCGAGCAAGGTCTGCATCGCGCACGCGCACAACCTGATCTACGTGCACCACCGGAAGGAGCCGCTCACGCACATCCTCTTCCCGATGGTGGACGGCCTGCCGACGCCGCTCCGCGGCACGCTCGCCGCGCGCGCGTGTCCGACGGTCACCGCGACGCCCGAGGCCGTGAAGGCGGCCTTCACGAAGGAGGGCGACGTCTTCAAGGAGTACGGGCTCACGTACCTCGCGCCCTTCGTCGACTTCACCGACGAGGCGCTGCTCGAGGAGCAGATGCGGCGGTCGTTCGAGCACGTGCTCGGCGTGTCGCGCGACGAGAACGCGCGCGCGTGCGCGGAGGGCTGGAAGGCGCTCCGTGGCTTCGACAAGGACCTGCGCGACCGCGGGCGAGAGGCGCTCCGCGACCTGGAGCGCGACTTCCGCATCGGCATCGTCGTGCTCGGCAGGCCGTACCACAACGACCCCGGCATCAACCACGAGATCCTCGTCGAGCTGCAGAAGCGCGGCTACCCGATCCTGACGCAGGACACGCTGCCGGTGGACGACGAGACGCTCGCGCCGCTCTTCCGCGAGGACGTGGAGCAGGGCCTCGTCCCGGACCCGCGCGACATCAGCGACGTCTGGAAGAACTGCTACAGCGAGAACACGAACCGCAAGGTGTGGGCGGCGAAGTTCGTCGCGCGCCATCCGCTGCTCGTGGGCCTCGAGCTCTCGAGCTTCAAGTGCGGCCACGACGCGCCCATCTACACGGTGGTCGAGGAGATCGTCGAGAGGAGCGGGACGCCGTTCTTCTCCTTCCGCGACATCGACGAGAACAAGCCGACGGGGTCGATCAAGATCCGCGTCGAGACGATCTCGTACTTCCTCACGAGGTACAGGCAGGACCTCCTGCGGGACCGCAACAGGCGCCTCCAGATCGAGGAGGAGCTTCGCGAGTTCGAGGCCCGCCTCCGGGAGGAGGTGGGGGTGTCCGCGGGGGAGGAGGAGGCTTCCGAGCGGAGGATCTCGGCCGGATGAGCGGGAGCGCGAACGGCATCGACTCGATCCGGCAGCGGCTCTGGCACGGCGAGACGCTCTGCCTCCGCTTCGGCGAGGGCATCGGCTTCGACGTGTGGGTCGAGAAGTACGGGAATCCGCCGCAGGTCTTCTTCGAGGGGCGCGCGCGGCCGATCGAGGAGCTGGACGCGGTGATGGCCCGGATCGCGGACTACCTCGCGCAGGGCGAGGTGCGGGTGGTCTGGAACGCCGAGATCCCGACGAAGCGCGACCGGCCGGGCGCGTAGGTCGACGCCGGGGCGGACGCGCGGCGCCGCCGGGCGGAACGGCTTATCCGACCGGCTACGATGGCGTCCATGGAGTACCGTCGGCTCGGGATCTCGGGGCTGAAGGTCGGCGCGGTCGGCCTCGGCACGTGGCTCAACTTCGGGGGCCACCTCGGCGACCGCGAGGCGGGCCACCTCGTGCGCCGCGCGCTGGAGGGCGGCGTCAACCTCATCGACACGGCCGACGTCTACGCAGACGGGAAGGCGGAGGAGGAGCTCGGCCGCGTCCTCGCGGGCGTGCGCCGCGAGAGCTATGTCCTCGCGACGAAGGCCTTCTTCCCGATGGGCGAGGGGCCGAACGACAAGGGGCTCTCGCGGAAGCACCTCTTCGAGAGCGTGCATGGCTCGCTCCGCCGGCTGCGCACGGACTACGTCGATCTCTTCCAGTGCCACCGGCACGACCCGGAGACGCCGGTCGAGGAGACCGTGCGCGCGTTCGACGACCTGATCCGGCAGGGGAAGGTCCTCTACTGGGGCGTGAGCCTCTGGCCGGCGATGCGGATCGAGGAGGCCGTGACGATCGCGAAGGAGCTCCGGGCCGCGCCGCCGGTCTCCGAGCAGCCGCCGTACAGTCTCCTGAACCGCGAGATCGAGGCGGAGGTCGTGCCCGCGTGCAGGCGCTACGGCCTCGGCATCCTGCCCTTCTCCCCGCTCGCGCAGGGAGTGCTCACCGGCAAGTACCTCGAGGGGACGCGGCCGGGCGACTCCCGCGCCGCGGATCCGCGCCGGAACCAGTACATGCAGAAGTACATGGGCGAGCAGCAGCTCCGGAAGGTCGCGCGCATGCGCGATCTCGCGAAGGCGGCCGGGATTCCGATGGCGCGGCTCGCGCTCGCGTGGGTGCTCGGCAATCCGGTCGTCGCGAGCGTCCTCGTGGGCGTCACGACCGAGGCGCAGCTCGACGAGAACCTCGCGGCCGCGGGGACGAAGCTCGACCCCCGCCTCAAGGCCGAGCTGGACCGGCTGTTCGCGACCGCGTGACGCGGCTCACCTGGTTGCGAACACCAGGATCGGCCCGGAGAGATTGACGGCGCAGACAGCGAGCCTCTGACCGACGCTGATCCGCAGCAGCGCCAGCGCGAAGAGCCCGAAGACCGCGGCCACGCATGTGAGCAGCAGGACCGGAAGCACTGCCAGCATCCCGACGAGCCCTGCGGTCTCCGTGCCCCGGTGCGCGACCGCCAGGTAGAGCCAGAAGAGCCACCATGCGATGCCGGGCGCAGCGTAGAGGTACGGGGGCGGACCATCCGCGGCCTCCGCGTCCCGCATGAGCTGACGGACGTGCCGCTCCGGGCGGAGGTCGCGGGTCACGGGCCGATCGTAGCACGCCTCTCGCGGGGCCGTCGGGCCGGCTCAGCGCGCCGCGCGTGCCACCAGCTCGTCGCGGCGCTGGTCGCGGAGGCGGTTCCACGCCGCGCGCGGCGGCTCCGCGGAGACGAGCGCGACCTGCCCGTCCGCGAGCGCGTCGTGGAGCTGGCGCAGCATCGTCTTCGCGTTGAGGAGCCCCTTCGACAGCACCACGACGACGCGTTCGCCGCGATCGAGCGCCTCGCCGAGCGTGCGGTGGCCCGCGAGCCACCTCACCCCTCCCTCCCCGAGGAGCCCCGCCCTTCCCGCCACCTGGAGGACGTAGGGCCCGTCGTCGCCCATGAGCTTGCCGGGGAACTCCGGGTCCTTCGCGGTGATCACGCGCACGCCGAGCTGCGCGAGGGCCTTCAGGTCCTCGACCTCGTGCTCGATCACGTTCGGCGGGAAGTCGCCGGGTTTCGGCCCGTCGCCGCTCGCGATGCGGGCCACCTCCGCGCTCGGCAGCGCCGTGCGATACACGAGCGCGAGCCACGCGGCGAGGTCCTGGTCGCTCAAGAGAGGGGGCTCCGGGGGCACGGCGGCCATGGTACCCGGCCTACTTCGCCCACGGCCTCAGGCGCGCGTATCGGGAAAGCGCCCGATCCGCCTCCTCCTTCCTCCCGTCCATCGCGTAGAGCTTCCCGAGAAGGAAGTGGATGTCCGCGTCGTCGGGCCGCTCGCGCGCGCACTCCTCGAGCACGGGGACGACCCGCGCGCGCAGCTCTGGCCGCGCGGCGATGTAGCCGTACGCGGCCTTCTCGTGCCGGCTCGCGAGCGCGATCGCGGCCGCGCGCCGGAGGACGAGGCTCGGATCGCCGAGCAGCGGCTCGAGCGCCTCCGGGTGGCGCCTTGCGACGCCGTCGATCGCCGCCTTGCGCACGAGCGGGTGCGGGTCCGCGAGCGCCCCTCGCAGGTCCGCGTCGTACGCCGCGAGGAGCGATGCCGCGCCGGCGCGGTAGACGGGGTTCGGGTCCGCGAGGAGCTTCCCGAGGGGCTCCTTCGCCTCCGGCCTCCGGGCGCGCCCCGCGGCGATCGCCGCGGCGAGCGGCACGCGGTGGTTCCTCGCGTCCGCCTCCGGGTACCACGCCTCGAAGTGCGGGTACTCCCAGCCCGGGTACTCGGTGAGGTGGCAGCTCCGGCACGCGTTCGGGAGGCCGTGCCGCCGCGTGTTCTCGATCGACGGGATCGAGATCGTGTGGTCGCGCACCCGGCCGTGGCCTCCCTCGATGATGAGCGGGGGCATGTGGCAGTTGACGCAGCGGCTCCCCGCGCCCTCCGGCGCGTGGTGCGTGTGCGCGGCGAGGTCCTTCGCGATCCCGTCGTGGCACTGCGTGCAGATCCAGTCGTCGTCGAGCGGGCGGATGAGGTCGCCCGGGATCGTGCCGCCGCCCGGCGCCGCGCGGCCGTGGGGCTCGTGGCACTTCGTGCAGCGGATCGGCCCGCAGCGTGCCTCGAGGATCGGGATGTAGTTGTGGATCAGCTCCTTCGCGCGGCCGTCGGGGTAGAGGTGCTTCTCGTCCTCGAGCCCGGCGAGGTCGAAGCTGCCGTAGAGGTCGTCGCCGGGGAGGAAGCCCGTCTTCACGAGGATGTTCTCGGAGTGGCACTGGGCGCAGACCTGGTTCGCGCGCTCGATGTCGAGCTTCACCGGGTTCACGACCGGGTCGGGCACGTCCTGGACGTGGCGCCACTTCTCCGCGTGCCTCGCCGAGGGTCCGTGGCAGGACTCGCAGCCGACCACCGGGTCCTTCCACGTGGATGCGTACGTGCCCGCGTCGGGGTCGTACCCGATCCGGAAGTCCGTCATGTGGCACATGCCGCAGCGGCTCGAGTAGTTGCGGTGCGGCCCGTACCAGGAGTAGGCGCTGTCGGGCGGGATCTCGATGTGCGACGGCCCGCCGAAGATGAAGTCCGAGTAGTCGAACCACTTCCGCGCCGGGACCTCGACGAACACCGGCAGCACCTGGATGTGGCCCCCCGGCAGCGTGGTGAGGAACATCTGCACGCGGCGGACTCCCATCACCTTCTCGACGGGGAAGGTCCCCCTCTCTCCCCCGGGCCCCTCACACCCCATCACCGGGCCGGGCCCGAGACGGTGATCGATGTCGCGCGCGGTGAAGACCTCGCCGTCGAAGGGTCGCGCCGCCTCCGTCCCCGTGAAGTCCCGGATCGACAGCGCGTGCGCCGACCGCGCCCAGCGCTCCTGGTGGTTCGTGCTCCACTCCCAGTCGGAGGAGCCGCCGTGGCACTCGGCGCAGCGGGCGCTGCCCGCGTACTCGGAAGGCCCCGGGAGCGTGACGGGGGGGGGCTCCGGGGGCCGCGGCGCCACGTCGACGGGGGGGGCGTCCGGGGGCGGCGGCCTGAGAAGCGCCCAGGCGCCGATTCCGGCGCCGACGACGAGGAGCAGGACGGCCGCGATCCGCACCGCCCGATGATAGCGCGGCTACTTCGCGATGCCCTGCTGGTACTGGGCTTCGGTGATCTTCTCCACCTGGGAGGACTGGAGCGTCACCTTGGCGCCGCTCTTCGAATCCTTGAAGTCGACCGCGCCGCTTCGGCGCTTGGTGTCGACGTCGCGCGTGTAGTACACGCGACCGGAAGCCGTGTCGGTCACGCGGTAGTACTTGCCGCCGCAGGCGCCGAGGAAGAGAAGGGAGAGGAGCAGGAGCGTTCGCCGCACGGGATCCTCCTTGCAGCCGGAGGATAACCCCTCGCGCCGGCACGCGCTACTTCGCGCCGGTCGCGACGAGGTAGTCCTCCTCGGAGATCTCGTCGACCTTCGAGTCCCGGACCGTCACTTCGGCGCCGGTCCTAGGGTCCTTCAGGTAGATGAAGCCGCTCGTCCGGCCGCGGCGCATCTCCTTCGTGTGGTAGACGGCGCCGGTCTCGAGGTCGGTCACGCGGTAGGGGGCGTGGCTCCTGCACGCCGCGAGGGCGAGGGCGAGTGCGGGGAGGAGGATCGCGCCCGGGGGCCTCACTCGCCGACGGCCTCCTTGAACTGGGCCTTCGTCATCCGCTCGATGACGGAGGACTGCAGCGTGACCTTCGCGCGCGTGCGGGCGTCCGCGAACTCCGCGGCGCCGGAGTCGCGCTTGCTCACGTCGCGCGTGTAGTAGACGTCGCGGGTCCGCGGGTCCGTCACCTTGTAGTAGCGCGCGCAGCCGGCACCCAGGGCGCAGAGGGCGAGCACGAGTCCGATCCGCCTCACGTGGCCTCCTTCGAGCGCGCAGAGCATACCGGTTCCGCGGGACAGTCCAAGGGGGATTCGCCTCCCGGCGGCGTCAGCCGGCCGCGCCGGCGCCGCGGGCCGAGAGCCGCGCCTCGATGCGGGAGCGCACGGCGGGCCACTCGTCGGCGACGATGCTGAAGACAAGGGTGTCGCGGACGCGGCCCCGGCTCGTCACCATGTGACGGCGGAGGAGGCCCTCTTCGGTCGCGCCGAGCCCGAGGATCGCCTTCCGCGACGCGGCGTTCAGGGCGTCGGTCAGGAGCTCGACCCGGTTGAGGCGGACCGTCTCGAACGCGTGGCGGAGCATCAGGTACTTCGCCTCGACGTTGATCCCCGTCCGCTGCCACGGTCGCGCGATCCATGTCCAGCCGATCTCGACGCGGCGGTCCTCGGGCTCGAGGTGCGCGAAGCGGGTCGAGCCGATGATCCTCCCCGATGCCCGCTCCACGGTCGCGAACGGGAGCACGCTGCCCTCGGCCTGCCGCTGCAGCGCGCGGTCGATGTAGGCCCGCATCTCCCCGGCGTCGTCGACGTGCCCCGCCGTCCAGCGCCAGATCTCCGGGTCGAGCCCGACGGCGCAGAGCGCCTCGTGGTGGTCGACGCGGAGCGGCTCGAGCCGGACGAGCCGGCCCTCGAGGGTCACAGGTTCGAGGCGCACATGAGGAGGCTACACGAGGTTCCCGCCCTCCCCACGGGGTGCGGACCCCTCTGCCGCAGCCGGTCGTCGTAACACGTTGCCCTGCCGCTGGTTGCGGCGGGAGGGTCACGCATGGGATACGCTACGGGAGGAAGGACTTCGGGTTCTTCAGCTTCGCGGGGAGGTACTTGTCCATCACGTAGTTGAGATCCCACTTCGCGAAGGCCTGCTGCTCGGCGCGCACGCCCATCGAGAGCTGCTGCTTCACGGCCTTCTGCCACTTCGGCTGCATCTGGAAGAAGGGGTCGTTCTTGAGTGCGTCCTTCGCCCGCTTGACGTCCACGTCGAGCAGCTTGTGCGTCGCGTCCATCAGCTTGTGATCGAGGATGTCCTGCGGCGTCACGCCGAGGAACGTCGCGTGCGGGACGCAGAAGAACCGGCTGATGTGCGCCGCGTTGCCCGAGCCGACCTTCAAGGTCCGGTAGATGTTCGCGAACGCGTAGGGGTCGCAGTCGGTGAAGGCGTAGACGGGGATCGGCTTGCCGCCGCGGTGCTCGGAGAGCCGGCGGATGAACCGGCGCGTCGCGCGCGTCGGCACGCCGCCGAGCTCGATGAGGATGCAGTTCGCCTTCTGCCAGTACTTGTGGTAGTTGAGCCGCTCGAAGATGCCGCCCGTCTCGATCGCGAGGATGAACTTCGCGTCGGTCTTGAACCGCAGGTGCTCGACGCTGCGCGGGATCGCGTAGGAGCCCGACCCGAACTTCGTGCAGTCGATCTCGAGCTCCGCGCCGTCGCGATCCGTGTCCATGACCACCAGCTGCCCCGCGACCGCGCCGCCGTGCTCCTCGGGGTAGAACCGCAGCTCCTCGCGCGAGACGTTGTACGTCGAGAAGAGCGCCTCGACGTCGT
The DNA here is from genome assembly GCA_023150495.1 of Planctomycetota bacterium. Taxonomy (GTDB): domain Bacteria; phylum Planctomycetota; class PLA2; order PLA2; family PLA2; genus PLA2. The sequence continues at coordinate 2,564 of JAKLKT010000005.1, read as the reverse complement.
CCATCACCGCGTCGGACTCCGGCTGCTCGTCGAACTTCGCCTCGCCCCAGTTCTTCGACTGGTAGTACGCGTCTCTCTTCGTCGCGAAGTCGTTCCGCTCGACGAGCTCCTTCGACAGCGCCATGAACCGCAGCGTCTGGGCGAAGGTCTTCACCGTGTTGTAGGTGAGCGTGCGCTCGACCTTCTGCTTGCCGATCTCGAAGTAGCCCTCCTTCTCGTCGTAGATGACGTTCGCGAGCGTCCGCGCCGGGAAGTCGAGCTGCGGGCTACCGCGCTTCCCGATGACGCCGTGGATCGCGCCCGCGACGTCGGTGATCTGGTCGATGACGAGGCCATCGCGCAGATCCATGCCCTTGTGCCTCGTGACCTTCTCCTGCTTCTTCTTCGCGGCCATGTGCCCCCGGACCCCCTGTTCTTCGTTACACCTTGCGCGTCTTCTCGAGGATGGACTTGAGGTTGCCGCAGGTCTTCTCGCGCTCCGAGTCGGAGAGCTTCAGGATCTGCTGGAGCGCGATCCCGATGTGCGGCAGGTACATGTCGATGTAGCTGCGCTTCCGCGCCTCGTCCTCGGCGCGGCGGCTCTTGTTCACGTGGATGCCGACGCGCCGGCCGCACTCCTGGAGCGCGAGCTTGATCTCCTTCAGGATCTCCTCGTAGCTCGCGATCGCCTCCTTCGCCTCCGACGTGAACGGCACCCAGACGCTCGCCATGTGGACGACGATGACGAGCGGACCGATGGGCGGCGAGCCCTTCGGCTGCTGGAGGTTGTAGTTGCGCCACGACGTGGCCGCGACCGCCTTCGAGATCGCGCACGCGCCCGCCTGGTAGAGGAGCGGCACGCGGTTCGCGAACCGGAGCACCTGCGCGGGCTCCTCGGCCGGCAGCTTCCCGCCGTAGGCGAGCGCCGCCTCGATCTGGAAGGGGTTGCCGCGGTAGACGTCCGGCGGCCGCGTGGTGGAGGTGTAGAACTCGGCCTCGAACTCCTTCTTGAGCCCGTCGACGAGCTGCTTCTCGCCGATCGGCGCGAGGCAGTCGGTCGGCGGCGCCATGAGCTTCGTCTGCTGGATGCCCTCGTAGAGGCGGTCGGCCTGGTCGCGCGCGATCGTCTTCGGGTGGTACCCCTCGCTGATCCCCGCGTGCTTCAGGATCTCGCCCGCCTTGTCGGGGCTCACGCGGCTGAAGTCCGTCTGGAGGAACCCCTTCACCGTTCGGCTCGACGTGTCGCGCATCATGTTGATGAGGACGCCGAGCTCGACGCCGTAGGGGTGCGGCTTGATCTCCTTCGCGGGCGGCGGCAGCTCCTTCGAGGCCCGCTCGTGGGTCGTGACGTTCCCGTCCGGGTCCTTGAAGACGAACCGCGCGTGCGGGTTCGCGACGGCGGTCTCCTTCAGGTACTCGTCGACGCTCTTCCCGTGCTTCTGGTAGCGCCCCTCGATCTCGAGGACGACCTTCGTGCCCTGCGGCACCTCCTCCTTCTCGCCGATCTCCGCGTCGCGCGCCTCGGGCGCGTTCTTCGCGAGGTCGATGCCGACCCGGAAGCGGTGCGGCTTGCTCCGCCCGCCGGTGCGCGAGGTGATCGTCGCCTGCTGCCCGGTCGTCAGCTGCGAGTAGAGCGCGGCGGCGCTGATGCCGATGCCCTGCTGCCCGCGGCTCATCCGCAGCCGGTGGAACTTCGACCCGTAGAGGAGCTTCCCGAAGATCTTCGGGATCTGCTCCTTGACGATGCCCGGGCCGTTGTCCTGAACGGAGACGATCAGCCGGTCGGCGCCCCCGAACCCCTTCTGCTTCTTCCCGTTGCCGCCCTCGAGGAGGAGCTGCTGGCCCTCCTTCTTGGCGGCGACGGGCGTGATCTCGACGTGGATCTCCGGCAGGATCCCCGCCTCCTCGCAGGCGTCGAGGGAGTTGTCCACCGCCTCGCGTACCGTGGTGAGGACCGCCTTGGCGGGGTTGTCGAAGCCGAGGAGGTGCCGGTTCTTCGCGAAGAACTCCGCGACGGAGATCTCGCGCTGCGCTGCCGCCATCTCCTCGGCGGTGGCGTATTTTGCCTTCTTGATCATGAAGCTTTCCGATTCTAGATGCGGGGTGCGACGGCTCCTTGCGCTTCTCCTGTTATTCGGCTGCGCCGGGGCGGGAAGGAGGGGGGCGGGGGGGGAGGAAACCGCCGCAAACGACGGCAGGCACGTCGTCGTGGACGGGCGGCGCGTCGACGCCCGTACGCGCGTCGTGCTCTGGACGGATCCCGGCGGCTACCGCGCGACGGACTTCGGCGCGCGGAAGGACGACGTCCGCCAGATCGTCCTCCACTACGACGCGGCGGGCACGTCGGCGCAGTGCTTCAAGGTGCTCGAGCGCCGCGGGCTGTCGGTCCACTTCATGGTGGACCTCGACGGGACCGTCTACCAGACGTGCGACACGAGCGCGCGCGCGTACCACGCGGGCACGTTCAACGACGGCTCGGTCGGGATCGAGATCGCGAACGTGGGCGCGTACGCGGACCGCGCGGAGCTGGAGCGGCTGTGGCCGATCCCGCCGGGCGTGGCGCGGCCGGCGCACGTGCCGCCGCC